>JAZQVW010000126.1:0-17157 GCA_045632025.1 Candidatus Avispirillum sp.
AGGAAAAGTTCGAAGAATTTAAAAAGCAACTTATTCACGAATTAAACACCTTGTTTCATATTGAAGGTTTACCAAAAGTCGAAAACCTGAGTGTCTTGCCAGGCAGTTTTGTCAATTTGGAATACCGCCTGCCGAACGGACAAACGGTGAAATTTCTTGATGATAATGCCACTTACCTTGGCAGTCAGTTAGAATGTGCGTTTGGCGGTGACCGCTGTTTCGGAATTGTGGCGAATATGGACTTTTTGCTCGTCTGCACATACGAAGAAAACGGTGAAAATCCGGAACTTGTTATTTACAAAAAGAGATAAATTTCCCTCTTTTGCAGATAGCACCCCAGGCTGCAATCGCTGAAATGAAGTAATTCAGGAAGCATAATTAAATAAAACTTCCCCTCGGAGCTTTTCCGAGGGGATTTTTTCATCTGTTGCAAATTTAACTATCCTATGTTACAATAAAATTATGAAAGGAGCGGTTTTGATAATGAAAAAAATTAATAATGTGCTCAAAAAAGTGTTTGTGTTATTTTTGAACTTAATTATTTTATTTTCACTGATGTGTTCATGTCAAACAAATCAAGTACAGGATAGTGAAACAGACAAAGCGTCAACTAATATTGCCGACGCTACTGATAGCACTGCAATTCCCCAATGGAAAACCGCCTACCTTGATTTTTTAGAAACAGAAAAGGATACTCACATTTCTTATGCGCTTGTTTATATCGATAATGATGACATTCCCGAACTGTATTTAAGCGGTAATTGCGAAGCAACGGGAGACAGTATTTGTTCTTATAAAAACGGAGTCGTTATTGAGCAAAATCTGCATCGAATCGGAGGCGGTTGGTATATAGAAAAAAGCGGGAATATTATTAATCAAAACGGCCATATAGGGCAATTACATACCCACGCATACAAACTCAACGAGGCTGGATTCACGCTGACACTTGAAGCCCTTTCATCAGAACGCGCAGAATATTTAGGAAATGACGAGTACAGTTTTTATTATGAATATTCAATAGGCAATGAGTCTGCAAATGAAACTGAATATAATGCCGCTCTTGAGGATGCTTTTGATTTTGAAAATGCGAAGCGATTAAACGAAAATGAAGTAGAATACAAGATTATACAACAACAGATTATGGAACATAGTTGACTTTATCCAAAACGCTTTAAGTTTCCCGCTTTTGCGCGCTGAAATGAAGTAATTCAGGAAGCATAAGCTAAAGTGAACCCCAAGCCGTCCAACGACGACTTAAGGACCCCTTACAAATAAAACTTCCCCTCGGGTCTTCCCGAGGGGATTTTTGTTGACTATATTATAAAATTGGTGTAAAATGGAAGCATAAAACAACGGAGGTCACCACCGATGAAAAAATTGATATGCGCGCTTCTTGCAATTAATATGCTTCTTTGCCTCTCCGCTTGCGGCAAAACCAAGACCTTGCATTGCGACAGATGCAACGCCGAGATCGTTGTCAGCGAAAGCTCTAAGGTTGAAGAGGATTGGGCTGTTTATTGCCAGTCCTGCGAAGAAGAGATAATGAACGGAAACACTATTTTGCACGAAAATTAAAATCAATATTATTAATGCATTATGAATAAGGTTATTGATCAACTTAAGGAAAGAAAATCCGTCCGCGTTTTTACAGATCAGGAAATAACTGCGGATATAAAAGCCGCCATACTTGAAGCGGCTGTCAACGCTCCCACGGCAGGCAATCAGCAGCTTTACACTATAATCGACGTTACCGACCCCAAGCTAAAGGCTACTCTCTCGGAAACCTGCGACCACCAGCCCTTCATCGCCAAGGCTCCTATGGTGCTGGTTTTCTGCGCCGATTGCAGAAAGTGGTACGATGCGTTCGCTTTATACGGTTGCGAGCCCAGACTCCCCGGCGTCGGTGATTTACTGCTTGCTGTTAGCGACACTAATATTGCCGCACAAAACGCAGTAGTTGCGGCTCACAGCCTTGGAATCGGCTCCTGCTATATAGGCGACATTATGGAAAACGCAGAAGTTCACAGAGAGCTCATTTCTCTGCCCGAGTACGTTTTCCCTGCCGCAATGCTTGTTTTCGGCTATCCCACCCAGCAGCAGTTGGAGCGCACCAAGCCCGAAAGAGCAGAAATGCGCCATATCGTGCACGAAAACGGCTATCGCAAGATGGACAAAAGCGAGCTGACGCAAATGCTTTCCTCAAAGCCGCTGAACAGACCCTTTGAGGAATGGATCGAGGCATTTTGCAACCGAAAATATAATTCCGATTTTTCTCGCGAAATGACCCGCTCTGTTCAAGTTTATCTTAATGATTTCCAAAGCTGAAACCAAAACGTCTATTTATGGAAGAGATTCTTATTACAATATTAGCAATAATACTATAAAATATTGTATTTTATGCGGTGATATTATAACATTATTTTGCCAAGAAACTATTAAAGGAGGACAATTTTATGAGAAAATTTATAAGCTTTTTTCTGATTTTTTCTCTCTGTCTCATTTGCGGATGCAGGCCTGTTGAGTCTGACAACTCGCTCATAACTGATTCAACTGCTACGGATACCACCAACAATGAAGCGCTTCCCCACGATCCCGCCGACACGGAAGCTCCCGATAAATACCTGGCAGAATACCTTAACAACATAAGCAACTATTCCCAGCCCATACAGCAGATCGGCTCCCCCACAAGCTATATCCATATGGATGAAAATCTGGTTATTGGTATCATTTATCCTGAAACAGGAGTTGAAACTCTGGACTCTGCCCTTGAAAAATGGGCGAATGATATAGCCGACAAATACAAAAACGAAATGTCGGGAATTGAAATCGCGGATGCCGCTGAGCTTCATATCATCTATGAAAGCTACAAAGTGGGCAAATCCATCGTAAGCGTTAAAATGAGCGGCTCTTTCATTTCTCCCACAATGGCTCATCCTATTGATATAGTTAAGACCTTTAACTCTGACGGTGATGCCAACAAACTCATAAATGCATCAGACGTTATTAAAGAGGATTCCCTTGGAGACTTTATTGAAATGGTTTCTGTAAAGGCCTCGATAGATAAGGAGCGCGTTGACGATCACATACTTTCAAACTTCCTCATCACCAATCAGGGACTTGAGATAACCTTCAACCGCGGCGAATATTTCGCTATGTCCGAGGGAACTAAGGTTATCTGCTTTGAATACCCCGAAATCGCATCTTTTCTTAAGGACACCTTCCTCTTAAAAGAAGAGGAGGAGACCACCGCAGAGCCCGAAACCGAGGCTCACATTGATGAAACAACTACCGGATCCGAAACTGAATCCGAAACCGCCCCTGCAACAGATTCCCTTCCCGAAACAACTCAACCTGCAGTTCCCCAAATCGACCCCACAAAGCCTATGATCGCACTGACCTTTGATGACGGGCCCAGCGCTCACACCGACCGCCTTCTTGATCTTTTCAAGGAACACGGCGGCAAGGGAACGTTCTTCGTTGTTGGCTATCTGATAGATTCCCGATCCTCCACCCTCAAGCGAATTGCAGACGATGGACACGAGATAGGCAATCACAGCTGGGACCACAAGCAGCTCACAACTCTTGACGAAACAGATCTTATCAATCAGCTGATGATGCCAAAAGCCAAGATATACGATATAACAGGCATCGACTGCACTATAATGCGTCCGCCCTATGGCGCCTGCAACGATTTTGTCAAATCAGTTGGCGCAAAGCTTGGTATCACCTTTGTGAATTGGTCTGTTGATACTCTGGACTGGAAAACAAAGAACGCGCAGGCAGTTTACGACGAGATAATTAAAAATGCAAGAGACGGCGACATCGTCCTTTGCCACGACCTACATAAGACCACAGTTGACGCCATGGAACTGGTTATCCCCAAGCTAATTGCTGACGGATATCAGCTTGTAACCGTATCGGAGCTACTCTCCTACTCTAACGACGAGCTTATCCCCGGCAAAATGTATTACAAAAAATAAGCACAAAAAATCCCGAAAATAATTTCGGGATTTTTATTTTTTATTATGCTACGGGCTCGGGCTCTTTTTCTGCCTCAGGCTCCTCTTTTTCAACAGATACTTCAGCCGCTTCGGTTTCTTCGGGCTCTTCGGATGCAGCTGTCTCCTCCGTCGTCTCCTCAGAGGGTATGTCATCAAACATTTCTATCTGCTCGGCATTCTGGATCTTATCAGCATCCTCAAGCACAGTTGCAACGTCAGCCTCAGCTCTCGCCTTTGCCTCGTTTTCGCGCTCTTCCTTCTTCTTGATATGGAAGATAACGATGGTGAATACCGCCGCAAGAACAAGCGCTGAGCAGCCTATAATGATGGCTTTCACGGAGTCTCTGTCCCAAACAGAGGGAATGACCTCGCGATAATATTCGCCGCAAATTGAGCAGCTTGTAAGCTTAGCGCCGCGAGTGAACACGGACGCCTCAGCCGTTATCTCCGTTACGAACAAATGGCCTACGGCAGGCTTATTGACCTCCTCGGTATGACCGCAATTGGAGCAAGACTTAAGCGTATATCCGCTTTTTACACAGGTGGGCTTTTCGTTTACCTCAACCACCATATCGTGGCCTGTTTTTTCAACGAAAACTGTTTCTGTATAGTCACACACAGAGCAGGTGCGGATCTCCTCGCCATCCTCCGTGCAGGTCTTTTCCTTTACAACCTCAACGTCGAAGGCGTGTCCCGTTTTCTCAATGACGAAGGTTTCCTTGGTGCCGCACTTTCTGCAGGTACCGACCTCCTCGCCATCCTCTGTGCAGGAATTTTTCTTGGTTACTCTTTTATAAAAATCATGTCCTAAGGGCTCAAAGGTCTCCTCAACCTCAAGCTTACAAGCTGTACAAACCGCAGTGATCGTTACCTCCTCGGTACAGCTGAGCTTCTGCATAGTCTTTTTAGAGAACTTGTGGCCCTCGGGCTTGACAGTTTCTTCCTTTGTTTCACCACAGCTCTTGCAGGTGTAGGTTCTGATCATATCTTCGGTGCAGCTGGGCTCGTAGATCGCTCCGTTATCAAAGCTGTGTCCCGTTGCCTCAATAGGCTCCGTGGTTTCCTCTCCGCAGGCTGTGCACTTATTTGATCTGACACCCTCCTCAGTGCAGGTGGGCTTTTGCTTCACAAATGTTGCAAAGCTATGGCCAAGCTCAGCAACGTCCTCTGTTTTTGTTTCGTCACACCCCGCGCATTCATAGGTTCTGACGCCCTTCTGCGTACACTTGGGCTCGATCTCATCAACCAAAGTCCAGCTATGTCCCTCGGCCTTTGTGACCTCCTTGAAGCTATGTCCGCAATCGGAGCAGGTATACGTTGCATATCCGTCAACCGTATGGGTCACCTCAACCATCTTGGTCAGCTCATAGCTATGGGGCTTTGCCGTTATTTTCTGGCTTTCTATATGGTCCTCAATGGGAACGTCCTTTTCGTTCATATTGAGAGTTATTCTGCATTCGCGATATATAACACCGTCAACACCGCAGGAGGCAGAGGTGGTCTTCTCGTTTACCCAATAGTGGTTATCGGGCGCCGCATCAAGGCTTGTGACGTTCTTTCTATGACCGCAGACGGTGCAATGGATGGACTTCTTTCCCTGGAAAACACAGTTTGAGGGGAAGTCCTGAACGAAATCGCTTGTGTATGTATGAGTGTGGTTTGTGTAATAATTAATGATAGCATCAGCATCTGCTTGAGCCATCTTTTCTATCATTCCGTCAGAGAAAATGATGGATGCGTCTCTGTCATTTGTGAAGAAGCCGTGCTCAATAAGAATAGAGCCGATGCCAAACTTGGCGCACCAGGTGGGGATTCCGTAATAATCGGAAAGGATACCGAGAGAGGGGTCCTCGCAGTCCCACTGCTTTTCTTTATTCCAATAATAGCCTGCGTTGTCCTTACGCTGGATAACGCCCTTGATGCCAAGACCTGTCTTTGATGAAAGTGAGTTGCAGACCATTCTTGCAAGGTCAGCCATTTCGTATTCGGGAAGAACTGAGGTTATAACGGAAACACCGTTATCACTCCTTGTAACGCTTCCGTCAAAATGGAGGCTCACAAGCACGTCGGCGTTGACCGAGTTTGCATATATGCCTCTTGATGCAAGAGGAAGGTCGTAATCCCCCGTTCTTGTCATATGAACGATAAAGTTTCCGTTTGCTTCAAGCTTCTGCTTCAAAAGCATTCCAAGCTCAAAGGTCTTCACCTTTTCGCCCACGCCGTTTCGCGACGTACCAACGCTGGGTCCGCCGTGTCCGGGGTCAATAACGATAACGATCTTATCGTCTCCCTCAAACACCGCCTCAGACTCCTGCGCCGTTAAGGGAACAAGACCCAATATTAATATAAAACATATGAAAAATGAAAGAAATCTTTTCATTCAAACCTCACTCGACACAAATTGACAAATCAGTATAATTATAACAAAAATCCCCCAAAAAGTCAACTACGGGTACAAAATAGTTTTGGTCAGTATGTACTAAAAAATATCAAAAAATACACTTATTATAGTTGACTATTTGACGAAAATGTAGTATAATTTAATAAAATGCGAGTATAGGCGATACATCACACTATGATATTTCCGGAGGTAGTCGTGGAAACAAAATTTATCATGATATCATCCTCCAAGGGCGGAGTCGGAAAATCCACTGCCGCGCTGGGAATATCAAAGCAGCTGGCCCTTTCGGGAGAAAGCGTTCTTCTTTGTGATCTTGACTTTGGAAACGCTTGCCTTGATATCCTTCTCGGAGTTGAAAATCAGGTCCTCTACACCGTCAGCGACATAGCAAAGGATAAATGCCCCGCATCAAAGGCGCTTATTTCCGATAATGATACAGGCGTTGACGGTCTTGCGCTGTTGCCCTGCCCTGCGGGAGCGCTTATCAGGATATCAGAGGAAGAGGAGGAAGGAGCACTCACTCCCGAATCCGTTATAGAAGCGATCAAAAAAGCAGCCGAGGAAAGCCATTGCCGCTACGTTGTCATCGACACGGGCGCAGGCGTCAGCCCTCTCACAGACGCTGCCGCAAAGCTTGCCGATATGATAATCGTTGTTGCAAGCCACAATCCCATCTCTCTGCGTGCAGCCGAGGGAACAGTTACCCGCTTCAACTCCTTTGGCGACAAGGACATCCGCCTCGTTATAAACGCCTTTGAGGCTGATGCAACCTTAAATAAAAAGCATCAGAGAAAGAGTCTGCTTGATATAATCGACACCTCAAGAGCTCAGCTTCTTGGCGTTGTTCCATACGATTATAACCTGCTACTCAGCCACGAGGGCCTCATCATAAAGAGCTTCTCAGGCGAGATAAGCGACTCGGACAAGGCGTTTCACAATATCGCCCGCCGTATTATGGGGGAAGAGATCCCCGTTTTCAACGGAATTAAAAAGCTTCGCCGCAAGCGCGTTAAGCTTTATCAATAAAAATATCAAATCTTATATAGAATAGCTGGAGGGAACAATGGAAATAGCAATCATCGCAGATGACGCAAAGAAAGAATTGATGACTCAGTTCTGCATTGCATATTGTGGTATTCTTTCAAAGCACAATATATGCTCAACTAGTATCACCGGCAAATATATTGAGGACGCAACCGGACTTGCTATCGAAAAGCTCCTCCCCGGATCTCACGGCGGAGTTCAGCAGATCTGCTCAAGAGTTTCCTATAACGAGCTGGACCTCGTTCTGTATTTCCGCAGCTCCGATCCCAATTGCTCCTATTTTGAAGAAGAAATGAATCTGCTTCGTATGTGCGATGCGCAGAACGTTCCTGTTGCAACAAACATCGCTACAGCAGAGGTCCTCGTTTGCGCACTTGACCGCGGCGACCTTGATTGGAGAGAGATCGTTAATCCCTCCTCTGAATATAACAGAAAGAAAAAGACCAGAGTTATCTGACCTTAAAGCTAAAAACGGCTGTCCCAACAGGTGAATCCACTTGTGGCGCAGCCTTTTGCTTTGTAATTCATATAAAACGAAACGGGTGCACATATGTCACTACTTAAAATACTCTGCATCGGCGACGTTGTGGGAAACGGCGGATGCCGATACCTTGAGGGCGGAAGGCTCAGAAAAAAAGCCCGCGAGCTTGGCGCAGACCTTATAATCGTTAACGGAGAAAACTCCGCCTCCGGAAACGGAATGAGCCGCGACAGCGCCCATAGCCTCCTTGACAGCGGAGCAGACGTTGTAACCGGCGGAAACCACACCTTCAAGCGCCGCGAAATATACGATATGCTGGACGACGAAAAGGCTCTGCTCCGTCCTGCAAACTATCCCTCCTCCGTTCCCGGAGTCGGATACGGTATCTACGATTGCAACGGATGGAGAGTTCTTGTTATAAATCTTCTTGGTTGCGTTTTTATGGAAAGCCTTGCAAGCCCCTTTGAAACAGCTGAAAAGATATTAAACAGCGAAAAGGGCCGCTATGATATTTCCATAATCGACATCCACGCGGAGGCTACAAGCGAAAAAATGTGCCTGGCAAGATATCTTGACGGCAAGGCGAGCGTTGTTTTCGGCACTCATACCCACGTTCAGACTACAGATGCAACAGTTCTTCCCGGCGGCACGGGATACATCACCGACCTCGGTATGACCGGAAGCATGAACGGCATCCTCGGCGTTAAAACAGAAAATATAATCCATAAATTCACTATAAAAACTCCCATTTTCTTTGAGGCGGCAGAGGGAAACGAGGCCGCCCACGGAGCGCTTTTCACCGTTGATACACAGACGGGAAAATGCACTGCGGCCGAAGCAGTTATATTCTGATGTACTGACCTAAGGAGCTTGAAAATGAAAATTTACGAACTTAAAAAATATATAGAAGAGGGTCGCCTGGACGACACGCTCAGACAGAGCTGCTCTCTTTTGCCCGATGCGGTTCGCGACAGATATACAGCTCTGTGCGACAGCTTCGAGGCAAGATTCGGAGACGAGCGCGACGTTTATCTCCTTTCCGTAGGCGGAAGAACTGAGGTTTCCGGCAACCATACCGACCATAACAAGGGCAAGGTAATGGCGGCGGCAGTTAACCTTGAGCTTATCGCCATTGCCGCAAAGAGAGAAGACGGCATCGTTTGCGTTAAGAGCGAAGGCTTCCCCGAGGA
Organism: Candidatus Avispirillum sp.; assembly: GCA_045632025.1. Lineage (GTDB taxonomy): Bacteria > Bacillota > Clostridia > Oscillospirales > CAG-272 > Avispirillum. Next base: position 9,118 of record JAZQVW010000126.1, read on the forward strand.
CGTAGTCAAGCCCGAGGATATCGCTCAGCCCGACGAGACTAAATTCTTCACCTCAGGCGCACTTATTGCAGGAATGGAAAAAGCTTTCCTTAACAACGGCCTTATGATAGGCGGCTTTGACGCCTACACCATCTCAAGCGTTCTCAAGGGCTCGGGACTTTCCTCCTCCGCCGCATTTGAGGTTATGATAGGAAATATCTTAAACCACCTCTATAACGACGGCACAGCCGATAACGTTGAGATCGCTAAAATGGCTCACTTTTCCGAAAACGTTTATTTCGGTAAGCCCTGCGGACTTATGGACCAGATGGCCTGCGCAGTTGGCGGCTTCATCGCCATTGATTTTGAGGACACACGTCTTCCCAAGATCAAAAAGCTCGACTTTGACCTTTCTGCCGAGGGCTATGCCCTTTGCATCATCAACACAGGCGGCAACCACGCCGATCTGAACGAGGACTATGCATCTGTTCCCGCAGAAATGAAGGCCGTTGCAAAGCTCCTTGGCAAGGAGGTTCTCCGTCAATGCCAAAAGAAGGACATTATCGCAAACGCCGCTGAGATCAGAAAGCAGGCGGGCGACAGAGCATTCCTTCGCGCTATGCACTTTGCAGGCGAAAACGAAAGAGTTGATAAGATCGCAGAGGCCCTTGAAAATAAAGATCTCGACGGATTCTTTAATGGCATCAAGGCCTCCGGCGACTCAAGCTTTAAATACCTGCAGAACGTTTATACCACCAAAAACGTGCAGGAGCAGGGACTTTCCCTTGCCCTCTGCCTCACCGAAAGCTACTTTGAGGGCAAAAAGGCCGCTTGGAGAGTTCACGGCGGCGGATTTGCCGGAACGATCCAGGTATTTTTACCCATAGAGGAAACTGAAGGCTTCGTGTCCTATATTGAAAACGTGTTTGGCGCAGGAGCCTGCCACCTTCTTTCCGTGAGAGGAGCAGGAGCCGTATGTCTAAGCAAGTAAAAAAGCCCGATAAAAAGACCAGAAAGTATTTGATCGCCATTTTGCTGAATTTCAGCTGGATGTTCATTGTCTACCGTGCTATGATAATGCTGGGAGAGCACGTCCGCTCCCTTCTGCCCTATGCCATCTGCTCAAGTCTCTATCTTATAGCAGGCTCAATTTTGCTCGGAATATATTATTTCTGCACTAAGGGCGAAACCGATATAGCAAAAAAAGAACGCTATAAGCCCCTTTTCGTCTGGGCATTCCCCATCGTTCTGGTGCTTCTCCTTGACGTTCTTGAAACAATACTTCTTGACAATATTATTAATATGTTCTCGTGAAAGGACTAAGAAAATGAAACTCAATCTCCCCAATAAGCTCACTCTTCTCAGAATCGTGCTTGTTCCCGTTTTTATGATCGCTATGATCGCTCCCATTTTTGAAAGCGATATGGTTTCCCGACTGGTTGCATTCGGTATCTTCGTTCTTACATCCATCACAGATATGCTTGACGGCAAGATCGCAAGAAAATATAACCTTATCACAAACTTCGGTAAGTTTATGGATCCCCTTGCAGATAAGTTTATGGTTTTCGGCGCGCTTCTCGCTATCCTCGTTAAATACGACTACCTCAGAGACGTTTTCGTTTGGGCTGCCGCTATCGTTATGTTCAGAGAGCTTGCAGTTACCTCCATCCGCCTCATCGCGGCAGGTCAGGAAAGCCTCGTTATCGCGGCAAGCTGGCTCGGTAAGGTTAAGACAGTTTCTCAGGTCATCTGCATCTGCGCTATCATCCTCGAGCCCGTTGTGCTCCCCTTTAAGGCCTTTACAGAATGGCACGTTCTCTCATATGCAACCATCGCATTTATGATCGTTATGACCATCTGGAGCGGCGCAGACTACCTTAAGACATACTGGAAGTTCATCCAGCCCACAGAATAATAAAAGAAAAAGAGGTCGTAAGACCTCTTTTTTTGATCCTGTCGAAAAACCTGCGTTTTTCCGACCTCTTTTTATATTCCGCTTGCCCCCGACATATTGTTTCCGTCCTCCGCGATCCTGATCATCTCGGCATCGTATTCTCTCAGCACCGCATCCTCAAGATCCCCTCTGAAGGATGCATTTATGGGATGAACTATATCTCTGTAGGTTTCATCGGGGTTCTTTCTTGATGGCATTACGATAAAATACTTTTCCCTTGCATAAATGACCTTAATATCGTGGACGGCTAAGGCATCATCAAGTGTTACTGAGGCAATAGCCTTCATAGGGCCATCGTCAAAGGTTTTTCTGATCTTCACATCTGTGATATTCATTTTTTGCTTCTCCTTTAGTGTTTGTTTTTCTTGACACCCTATTGTTTCCCCCTTTGTCGCTCATATATTCAAGCCTCCCACAATTTTACAGGGACTTGCATTTTTTGTTTAATAAGGGTATAATGTATATATATATTGATGAAAGGGAGGTTGTTATGCGATCTAAGGTTATCAACGCGCGCACGCTTGTTAAAAAGGCTAAAACTGCTTTGTCCATTATTTTTAATGATAATATAAACCTTTATTCGGCGCAGGCATGCTATTATATAATGATCTCAACCGTCCCTTTTATAATCCTTCTGCTGAGCCTTGCCAAGTATATTATTGATATAGACACGGCTCTCGCCTTTATTGAAGCAAGAATTGACGGACAGCTTGGCGAAGTTGTGGAAAACCTTTTGAACGAAATGGTTGGCAAAACAGGCGCCTCCCTCGTCTCTCTGACAGTTGTTTCAACCCTATGGGCCTCCTCACGAGGAGTTAATTCAGTTCTTCGCGGAGTCACCGAGGTCTACGGCATCAGAGTTAAGGAGAATTTCCTCTACGATATCGGAAGATCCCTTCTCTACACCATCTTCTTTCTGGTCATCATCATCGGAGCTCTGGTTGCTCTCGTATTCGGCCGCTCCATCGCTATCGCGCTTAAGGACACCGTTCCCATAGTTTATTTTATATTCGATATGATAGATACCTACAGCACCATCGCTATGTTCTTCGTTTTCACCCTGTTCTTCGCGCTTATCTATCATACCTCCTCAAGAAAGGGCATCCGCTCCTCAAAGAGAGAATTTACCGTTACCTCAGAATTTATCCCCACCACCTACTGGGGACACGTTCCCGGAGCAATGTTCTCTGCTGCAGGATGGCTCCTTTTCTCCTATCTCTTCTCCCTTTATATCGGATATTTCCCCAACCTTTCATACATCTACGGAAGCATCGCCGCCGTTGTTGTGCTGATGCTCTGGCTTTACGCCTGCATGATAATTATGCTTCTCGGAGCCGAGCTAAACAAGTTTATTCTTATTATAAAACCGCAATTAAAGAAATAAAAAATCCTGAGCTTGTTGCAACAGCTCAGGATTTTTTTATGGCTTAGAAATTTCACTAATAATTCGCAAAAAACGTATTTTATTCGTATATCAAATGATGACCCAAAACATCCGGGGTTTCGGGTTTTAATAAATTTTTATTGTTTTACGATAAAAAACTATTGACAATCGAAAATTTATATATTATTATGAAAGTACAAAACAGAATATTTTCCCAAATTTAAAGGAGAATTACTATGCTTAAAATCTCAAAACAGGCTTCCGTTTCATTGTCCCTTGCTATCGCTGTGCTGTTTTTTATAGTATGTATAGCAGGGCTTTTCATACTTCCAAGCCTTACTGAAATGCTTATAAACATCCCGGACAATATAGGTAATCGCGACAATATTACAGAAATAGGAAGATTGATCATTTTGTTTTCAGCTTATTGCATCGTGCTGACATTTATTGCTGCAGACCTTCTGCTATTTTCTATACTTATAAGAGTAAAAAACGGAAAAGTTTTTTCGTCCCTCACGGTTGCTTTTATCCGAGGCGTTTCCTGGTGCTGCTTCCTGCTCTGCCTTTTCTTCGGAGCTTTGGGCATTTATTTTCAGCTTTCCTTGCTTGTTGCATTTCTTGCCGTTTTCCTTGGAATTTGCCTGAGAGTTGTAAAAAACGTTATAGAAGAAGCAACTGAGATCAAACAAGAAAACGAACTCACCGTGTAATTTTGAAAAGGAATAGTTTAACTGTGATAATTATTAATCTTGACGTTATGATGGCCAAGCGCAAAATGTCGCTTGGAGAGCTTTCCGACAAAGTCGGAATAACACTTGCTAATCTTTCTATATTGAAAAATAACAAGGCAAAGGCTATCCGCTTTTCAACATTGGACGCTATTTGCCGAGCTCTTGATTGCAAGGTTGAAGATATAATTGAATTCGTGCCGGACAACAATTAACAATTATTAATGAACGGAGGTTTATTATGTGTGATAATACAACAAGCAAAGACCTGCCTGCCAAAGAAACCGCTCCCTCTTCTGAAAACTCAGAAATGAATAAAAGCTATAGCCTGCCCGATGTTATATTCGCATGGCTTAGTATATTTTTCGGCTATCTCTTCTGCAGAGCATTTCCTGTGTTTGAAAACACACTTGGCAGCTTTATTTTCGTGATAATTTTATTTGTAACAACGTTTATAATAATAACAGTCAAAAAAATTAAAACGCCTCAAATGGCATTGATAGTAGGAATATCTGCATTGGTTATATCTCCCGCACTGATAATCACCAACAGCACATTTATCATTTTTTTGACACACACTTATATCTTATTAAGCTACTGTTATTTTATTTATTCTTCCTTTGAGAATTGCATTGAAAAAGGTGTTTCAGACTATATATTCATTGATTATATAAAATCCATACTTGTTATGCCCTTCTGTTCGCTGACAAAAATATTCAAAGCTATCTCACAAGGAAAAGCCAAGCAAGGCATGCAGGTTGCTCTCAAAATCCTGCTTGGACTTGCAATAGCCGTTGTTCCAACGATCGTTATCTTCTGCCTGCTTTCTTATGACGGTGGTTTCATATCTATATTTGAAAGTATATTTGATTTTGATGCGTCAGATATTTTTTCGCATATAGGAAGTCTTATCCTTGCCATTCCGATAGGAATGTACATTTTCGGACTTTACGCTTCATCATCCGAAAAGCTTTTACAGGAAACGATCACCTCAAAGGATTGCAACAAAGGCTTTGAAGTTATAAGAATTATGCCGCAGATTACTGCGCTTACAGCAGTTCTGCCCATCTTATTCGTTTATATTATCTATTTTATCTCACAGTGGAAATACTATATATCCGGATTTACCGGAATTTTGCCCGAGGATTTCAGCTATGCAGAATATGCAAGAGAAGGCTTTTTCCAATTGTGTGCAGTTTCAATTATCAATCTTATAGTTATTATGGCTATCCTGTTGTTTGTTCGTAGAAAAAACAACAAAACAAGCGCCTTGATTAAAATTATAACAACTGTATTCTGCATTTTTACACTTATTCTTATCAGTACTGCTATTTCAAAGCTTATTATGTATATCAATACCTACGGACTTACACAAAAAAGAGTTTATGCAATGTGGTTGATGATAGTTATAGCAATTATGTTCATTATCATAGCAGCAGGAAGATTCGCAACGCGCATCAAAACCGTCTGGATGTCGCTTGCCGTATGCGTTATACTGTTTGCTGCTCTCGCTTTATCTAACGTAAATGCTGTGATCGCAGAGTATAACGTTGATCGTTATCTGGACGGAACGCTTGATATCGTTGATCTTGACGCAATGGACCAACTGGGCTACTCAGCAATTCCATCTCTTGTCCGCCTGGCAAACGAGCTTGAAGAAAGAAAATCAAATGGCGAAAATATCCCTGAGGAAATGCTTGAAAAGCTAACTGAGAATTTGGAAAAAGAAGCCTTTTATATTGAAAATTATGAAAACAGCTTTTTCCAATTCAATATTCCTGCCCATCGCGCCAAATCCGCTTTTATCAAATATGGATTAATTAAAGAATAAAAAAAGAGGTCTTTCGACCTCTTTTTTTATTATGTATCTTTAATTCTTGATTAAATTATACAGCACCCTGAGCGAGCATAGCGTCTGCAACCTTGATGAAGCCTGCAATGTTAGCACCTGCAATGAGGTCGCCTTCCATGCCGTACTTCTTAGCTGCATTGTAGGACTCCTCGTAGATGCCCTTCATGATCTGCTGAAGCTTTGCATCAACCTCTTCGGATGTCCAGCTGTATCTCATAGAGTTCTGGCTCATTTCGAGACCGGAAACTGCTACGCCGCCTGCGTTAACTGCCTTGGAGGGAGCTACAACTACGCCGTTTGCCTTGAAGTATTCAACTGCCTCAGCTGTTGTGGGCATGTTTGCAACCTCAACGTAGTACTTTGTGCCGTTTGCAACGATGTTCTTAGCATCCTCGATGCCAACCTCGTTCTGTGTTGCACAAGGCATACATACGTCAACCTTAACCTCCCAAGGTCTCTTGCCTGCTACGAAGGGAACGCCGAACTTATCAGCATAATCCTGAACCTTATCGCGGCAGGAAGCACGCATTTCGAGAAGGTAGTTGATCTTTTCAGGTGTGTTGATACCGTCCTCGTCATATACGTAGCCGTCGGGACCGGAGATCGTTACAACCTTACCGCCAAGCTCTGTGATCTTAAGAGCTGTACCCCAAGCAACGTTACCGAAGCCGGAAACTGCGAATGTCTTGCCCTTGATATCTTCGCCGAAGCTCTTGAGCATTTCAACTGTGTAGTAAACTGCGCCGAAGCCTGTTGCTTCAGGACGGATAAGAGAACCACCGAAGGAACGACCCTTACCTGTGAGAACGCCTGTGAACTCGTTTCTGAGACGCTTATACTGACCGAAGAGGTAACCTACTTCTCTTGCGCCTACGCCGATATCACCTGCGGGAACGTCTGTGTCAGCACCGATGTGCTTAGCAAGCTCTGTCATGAAGCTCTGGCAGAAGCGCATAACTTCCATATCGGACTTGCCTCTGGGGTCGAAGTCGGAACCGCCCTTACCGCCGCCCATGGGGAGACCTGTGAGGGAGTTCTTGAATGTCTGCTCAAAGCCAAGGAACTTGATGATGGATTCGCAAACGGAGGGATGGAAACGGAGACCGCCCTTGTAAGGACCGATAGCGCTGTTGAACTGTACTCTGAAGCCGCGGTTTACCTGAACCTTGCCGTTATCATCGATCCACGGAACACGGAACTTGATGATTCTCTCAGGCTCAACGATGCTTTCAAGAACACCTGCTTCAACGTACTTAGGGCTCTGCTCGATTACGGGCTCAAGAGATTCAAGAACCTCTGTTACAGCCTGAAGGAATTCGGGCTCGCTGGGATTTCTCTTTTCAACTCTCTCAAGGAGGCCGATGAGATACTGGTTTTTCATATTTATATTCTCCTAAAAATAGAAATTAGCGTTCCTCAGAACGATTATATTTAATCAATGTTGGTTAGCGGTGGGAACACTTGAATCGTCCGTGCCAACTATCTCTAATTCTACATTATTTATGCATAATTGTCAAGTAAATATTTTAACAAACTAAAGAATTAACGCCATTTTTTGCATTTTTTCTTCCCATTTCTTGCAAAAACACGGACATAGCCTTCGTTTTTTCGCTAAAAAAGCAACTAAAGATGCTTTTTTATGGCATATTGTGCATTTCAGGTGCAAAATCCCGTTTTTGTTTATTTTGCATATACTGCCATTTAATTATATGTTCCATAAAGATTTTTAATGCGCAAAAAAAGGAGGCCCTTTGGCCTCCTTTGATTTGTTTAATTACTCAGCGTCTGCATTAACCTCAGCGAGAACCTCTTCAGCTGCTGCTTCTTCAGCTGCCTTAGCGTCTTCGATGAGAGCACGGATGGAAAGGCTGATCTTGCGGTTTTCTTCGTCGATAGCTGTAACCTTAGCGTCAACTACGTCACCAACGTTGAGAACCTCAGCAGGTGTTGCGATCTTGTGATCAGCGATCTGGCTGATGTGGATAAGACCGTCAGCGCCGGGAACTACTTCTGCAAATGCACCGAAGGGCATAAGAGAAACGATCTTAACGCTTGCAACGTCGCCTACAGAATACTTGCTGTTGAAGATGTTCCAGGGATCCATATCCTCTGTCTTGTAGCCGAGGGAGATTCTGCCCTTTTC
>JAZQVW010000127.1:0-9839 GCA_045632025.1 Candidatus Avispirillum sp.
GGCGTTCCGCGCTCTGCGGAGCGCGTCTTAGGGCGCCGCCCCGCGTCCAGTCATCGTCGTGTGTCGTGAGCTATCGCTTCGATACACTCAGCTCTGCTCTCTCGCACTTTGGATGACACCGTTTGAAAAAACGATACTAAATCGTTTTTTCTTCACTAACCTTTTTAGAAAAGGTCGATAAAACGCCCTATGTCCTATCATATAAGCAAAGCAAAAAAAGGTGAAAGCCGCAAGCCGCGGCTTTCACCTTTAGAATTACAGTCCTTCAACTGCGTCTGCAGCGGCTGAGAGATAGTTATTATCCATAATTTCGATTGAGCCCTTATCAACAAGCGCTGTGAGTCTGGGATCGATCGGGATCTTTGCAAGAACGGGAATACCGTACTGCTTGCCTGTTGCCTCTGCCTTGGATTCGCCGAAGATATTTATGGCCTTGCCGCAATCAGGGCAAACAGCGTAAGACATATTTTCAACGAGACCCAGGATCGGAACGTTCATAAGCTTCGCCATATTAACAGCCTTTTCAACTACCATTGTTACAAGGTCCTGAGGAGTTGTTACAATGATGATACCGTCAACGGGAAGAGACTGGAAAACTGTAAGAGGAACGTCGCCTGTGCCGGGAGGCATATCAACGAACATATAGTCCACGTCGTTCCAAACAACGTCTGTCCAGAACTGCTTTACTGCGCCTGCAATAACGGGTCCTCTCCAGACAACGGGCTTTGTTTCCTCGTCAAGAAGAAGGTTTACGCTCATTATCTGGATGCCGGAAATCGTTGTATGAGGTGTCATAAGGTTTTCACCGAGAGAAACGATTCCGCCCTTTGCATTAAATGCCTTGGGGATAGAGGGACCTGTGATATCCGCATCAAGGATACCTACAGTATAGTCTCTGCGGCTCATTTCAACTGCCATCATAGAGGTTACGATAGATTTACCTACGCCGCCCTTACCGGAAACGATACCGATAACCTTTTTAACGGAGCTCATAGGATTAAGCTGTTCCTTGGGGATGCCGCTCTTTCTGGAAGAGCAATCGGCGCCACAGGAGGAACAGTCGTGTGTGCATTCGTTCTTGTCTGCCATTTTAATTTCTCCTTATTTGTATTTATGCTTAACGTACGCTCTGTAAGCGGCGAGGAATGTCACCGAAACAAGAAGCGGTATTAGTGAAAATGCAAGGGCTATAAATCCGGGGAATTCCATATTCATAGCCTCGCCCACACCGGGCACGAGGAACGTGAGCGTGAGCATCAGGGCTGAGAGCGCCATAGGGATAAACGCCGCAGGGCTCAGAGAGGAAAATGATGTGAATATACCTTCCGATGAGGTCACCTCAACGAAAACTGCCGAAAGGGCAAGAAGTATGCCCGCAAAGATCATTGCGGAAAGAGACTTGTCCGTAAGTCCAAGCTCCATCATATTCATAGAAAGTATCCATTTGCAGAAGAAGGGAGTTGCAAGCGCTACTGACGCGATAATCGTTCCGGTTACCGCAGGGATAAGCAGCTCTCCCACCGAATCGGGGATAGCCTTCGTTCTAATTCCCTCTCCCTTTGCGTTCTCCTTGATTGCGGGAACTGCGCAGAATGCACAGCACAGATCAAACACGCATCCGAGGAAAACTATCTGCGAGGCTGAGGGCATTGCGATTCCGAAAACTGCGCACATAAGCAGGCAGAAGGCTCTTGCAAGCTGTGATATTATAAGGAACTTAAGAGTTGCCTTTATCTGCGCAAGGGTTCGTCTGAAGCGCTTTATCATTCTGTAAGCACCGCAGAAGCCGCCGCCGTTTGAATCAACGGTTCCGTTTGCCGCGCATCTCAGAGACTGAGGTATACCGCTTCCTCTCTTAAGAGGAGATTCGCAGGCAAAGGAAACTGTTTTTTCCATACAGATGGCATCCTCTGCGCCATAGCCTATATATGCGCATTTATGCTTTTCCATAAGCATTTCTATATATCTGTATCTGATGGCCGCGCCATCCGCCGCCTGAGGACAGGATATGACCACAAGGCTTCCTGCGTCCAGAGGCAAGGTTTTTGCATTTCTGCTGTCTCTCTCGCTTATAACGATATCACCTGTTTTAAAGATATCGTAAGCGCGGAGGAACAATACGTCCTCATTTCCTATCTCTGAGAAGATAACAACACTGCCGCCGTTTTCTCTATACGTGCGAATAAACTCTGCGCACTGCGCCTCGGGTCTTTCGGAAACTGCGATAAAGCCCTCAAAGCACATATCGGAAAGAAGAACGGGAATTCTGCGAAGACTGTTATAAAATGAAGGACGGGATGCAACTGCAACCACCTTGACGCCTTGCGCCATAAGGTCGCTTGCGTGGCGACGCGCCTCAAGCTTTCTTTCCTTTGTGAAGGAAACGCCCTCGCCCCCAACGCGCTCCTTTGAGCATCTGTCAAGGACGTTCAAGGCATCGCCCATTGCTGTGAAATAATAGTCGCCGTCGCGCACGAGAAGCGAGCAATCAAGGCCCTCTGCCTCGGCGTCTGTTGCTTTTTTATGAGCGGCTATGTAATAGGAAGGGATCTCACGGCTATACTCGCCTCTCAGCTTTTTCAGATAAAGAGCGGAAAGGAAGCTTGTTTCGTCGCCTCCGCTTCCGTCGTATCCGATGCCCGCCGCGTATGCCGCGTAGGACGTGAGAAGGCTTACGTCAAAGTCCTTCTCCTTTTCAGCATCAATGCTCTTCCCTTCAGCATAGAAGGAATGAAGAGAGGATATGCCGTTTTTTATAAGGGATGCGCTACGGAGAAGGAGCACGTCTGCATGAGCCGCGTCCTCAATTTTTGAAGCGCATCTGAAGTTTGTTTTTTCGGGAATACCGCCCTCTTTTTTATGAGAGGAGCCAAGTGAAAATGCTACGGCCAATGCGCCGAATGCCGCAAGAAATTCGCTCATACAAGCGCTTGCCATGGCAAAGGACGAAAGGAATGCGTTGATGAGACCCTGACCGAAGGCCACGCCAACGATGGTTACCACAAAGGCAACTCCCACAAGCACGAGCCTGCAGATGCGGCTCCACTCGGAAAGCTTATCAAGAACGGGAACAGTCTCGCCGCCTGAGAGCTCTATAACTCCGTCTCGGAAAACACGAAGCGTTCTCTTGCCCGTTGCAACGGCAATGCCCATACAGAAGCCGTACACCACAGTTGAGCCTGCATAAAGCATATTGGAGCGCATCTCAATGGGAACGTCCTTTAAATGACTGTTTATGGGATCGGCATTTTTGATATAAAGCCCGTGCCCTCCGCCGGGGAGATTTTCTGCCGCAAGAACGCTTTCCGCCGCAGTTAATCTCACGTCGCAGGGGACTATATCTCCCGAATCGAGAATGACCATATCTCCTTCGGCCACAGCCTCGGCGGGGATATCGCGAACGCTTCCCTCGCGAACGACTCTTGCCTTAGGAACTACGCCCTCCGTGCTTCTTTTAAGCATGGTATCGGCTACGGTGAAGGCAAGGATCTGTGCAGTTTTTGCGCAGAGCATCAGTATGAACACCGACGCCGCTATTGCCCCCTCTCCGTAAAATGCCGCAACTATCACGGAAAGCAGGAGCAACACTGCAGACGGATCAAGAAGGCTTCGGGCGGCATATTTGCCAACCGTGTCTCCTCTGACCTGCCATATTCTGTTTCGGCGGGATCTGGTTCGCCTCGCCGCCTCTGCATCACTGAGACCGGTTGAGCTTGTTTTGAATATCCGCTCCAGCTCAAAGACCTCCATATAATGCCAATTCTTTTCCTGCTCCATTATTCTGTTTCCTTAAAATGTATTTAAATTGCAGTGACCTTGATTTCGCCGTTTTCGCTGTCAACGCTGATAGCGGAGATTCTGCCGCGATTCTTAACGATCTCCTCTGCCGCGCTGTCCTCGATCTCAGTCTGGATATAACGGCGCATATTTCTGGCTCCGAACTTAACTGAATAGGATTTCTCGGCAACCGTGTCTGCCGCCGCATCCGTATAGCTGAAGCCGATATGCTTTTCGGAAAGAGCATTCTTAAGGTCGTCAAGCATGATCCTTGCGATGCCCACAAAGTTTTCCTTTGTGAGAGAATTGAAGGTGATTATCTCGTCAACGCGGTTAAGAAATTCGGGACGAAGGAAATCAGCAAGAGCCTTTTCCGTTTTATCCTTTTCTCTTGACGCGCCCTCGCCTGCAAAGCCTGCCAGCGCCATACCGCCGCCGCTGCCTGCATTCGTGGTCATAACGATAACAGTATTCTCAAAGCTTACTGTTTTGCCGTGAGCATCGGTTATTCTGCCGTCGTCAAGGATCTGCAGAAGAATATTCATAACGTCGGGATGAGCCTTTTCGATCTCGTCAAAGAGGACTACGGAATAGGGACGGCGGCGGATCTTTTCAGTCAGCTGGCCGCCATCGTCGTAGCCAACGTATCCGGGAGGCGCTCCGACGATTCTGGAAACGGAGAATTTATCCATAAATTCGCTCATATCAAGGCGAATAAGGGTTTCGGGGGAAGCAAAGAGGTCGTTTGCAAGCACCTTTACAAGCTCTGTTTTACCAACGCCTGTAGGGCCTGCAAAAATAAATGAAACGGGCTTGCGCTTGGGAGAAACTCCCGTTCTTGAGCGGCGCACCGCGCGAACGACTGCATCAACCGCAGCGTCCTGACCGACTATTCTCTTCTTAAGTCGCTCGGAAAGGCCCTCAAGCTTTTCAAATTCGTCCTCTGTAATAGTGGACGCGGGGATACCCGTCCAGATCTCGATAATGTCAGCAATATCAGCCTCCGTCATTTCAACCTGCTCGCAAAGGGGCTTTAACTGGTTGACTCTGTCCTTCATACGAAGCTCGTCGACCTTAATATCCGCCAATCTGTGATATATCTCCTCTGCGCCCTCGTTATTATCCTTAAGCTTTGCCTCAAGCTCACTTCTCTCGCGATCAAGGAGCATAAGCTTATCGCCCAGCTCTGCTCTTTCGTTTATCTCGGGGCTTGAAAGAGAGATATTTGCCGCCGCCTCGTCGATCAAGTCTATTGCCTTATCGGGCAGATATCTGTCTGTAATATATCTTTCGCTGAGAACTACTGCACTTCGAAGTACCTCTGCGGGAATTCTGATGCTGTGATATTCCTCATAATAATGCTTGATACCGAGAAGCACCTTCTCCGTATCGTCAATTCCGGGCTCAGCCACGGTTACGGGCTGGAAGCGGCGCTCAAGAGCGCTGTCCTTTTCAATATATTTACGGTACTCGTTAAGAGTTGTAGCTCCGATAACCTGAATCTCGCCGCGGGAGAGCGCAGGCTTCATAATATTCGCCGCGTTCATTGAGCCCTCGGCGTCACCTGTGCCGACGATATTATGGACCTCGTCAATAACAAGGATGATATTTCCTGCCGCCTTAACCTCGTTGAGAAGACCCAGAACTCTTGATTCAAACTGTCCTCTGAACTGAGTTCCCGCAACAAGTGCGGTAAGGTCAACGAGATAGAGCTCCTTATTACGGAGCTTATAGGGAACGTCGCCGGAAACGATCTTTGAAGCAAGCGCCTCTGCGATCGCTGTTTTACCAACGCCGGGCTCGCCGATAAGGCAGGGATTATTCTTCTGGCGTCTTGAAAGGATCTGTATAACTCTTTCAAGCTCGCGCTCGCGTCCGATAACGCGGTCTAATTTTCCCATTGCCGCCTTTTCCGTTATATTCTGGCAATAGGTGGTTAAAAACTTCTTTTCCTGCTTTTTCTTTGTTCCCTTTTGATCTGATCCATCCTTACCCGCGCCGCTGTTTGCATTCATACCGTCGCGGATTATTCTGTTAAGATCAAGAGAAGGGGCGTTTGTTCCGTCGCCTCCGAAGGCCTCAAGGGCAGATGCCATATCGCCGCCCATACCAAAGGGGTTTTCGCCGTTTTCAAGACCCTCCATAATTCCTGCCATATCCTCGCTCATGCGATCGATATCCTCATCGGAAAGTCCCATAGTCTTTATAATTTCATTAACGGGGCCGATGCCCAGCTCTTTAGCACATTTAATACAGATGCCTTCCTGCTTCTGCTCGCCGTTTTCTATCTTAGTGATGAAAACAACTGCCATTCGCTTTTTGCATCTCGCGCACATTACCATTAGTGATCTTCGCCTTTCTGAGTTAGTATTTGCTTATATTATTTCAGTCCTATCTTGGAAAAAAGGTCAATAAAGCTGTTTTCCGCAAAGAACTTAACTATTATCGTATTGTTAAAGGTATTTTCTGTTACAAGGTCGGGAGCAACCGTTACAAGAGCGCCGAGGGCTACCTCGAATGCAAGAGAAAGCGCCCAACCGAGAACAAGCGCTGCAATAACGCCTGAAAGGATTCCAAGAGCCTTATCCATAGACTTGAGGACGGGAAGCTTGAACACGCCTGCAATGATGGCTGTTGCGATCTTGAGAACGATCGTTGAAGAAATAAAGAGAATAAAGAATGCCGCAACAGTTGAAACTGTGCTTGCAACGGGAGTAGCAACCTTTGTTGCCATACTCTCTATCATTTCATAGCTCACGATCTCAGAGCCCTCTGTCAGCGCCTTTACGGAGTCCGCATCCGCGCCGAAGCGTTCGATTATAGTATTGATCTGGGGGTTTTCAAACATTTTTGTAAGGTCGTAAATAACCTCGCCTGCGGCCTCGCCCGCCGTCTTTGCAGCGGAGGCAAAGGTTTCCGCGATCCCCCTTGAGATAGCTCCGAGAATAAACTTTGCATTGAGCCACGTGCTGAGCATGGGAGTGAACGTATATGCAACAAACACTGACACAACGCCTGATGCAAGGCTCATAAGAGATTTTACAAATCCGTTTTTGTATCCATATATAATACTTGCCGCCATAACTGCAATTACTATAACGTCAAGAACTAAATTCACCATAATATAAATATCCTTTCCACTGATCATTCAAATGATACGGTCGAGCATCCAAGCTTTTCGCATTTCAGGAGCGTGCCGTATATAACGACGATATCCTCAACCGCCGCAGAGCATGAAACGCTTTTCGCTTCACCCTCAACGGGTACGCGCTTAATGGAGTCGTCACACAGAACGTAAACAGCTGCCGCATCACAGCAAATTCGATTTATCTTATCATTTACCTCAGCCTGGCTGAGAAGCGCTCCCTCTGCATCAAAGAGAAGCACCTGATTTTCGGAGGAAACTGCATTATCGCTGACCGCCACCGCAACAGAGTCCTCTGCAAAGCAAAACTCCGTTATATCTCCGCCGACACTGTATTCGCCTGCGATCTGTCCGTCTGCCACCTTTACGAGCTTTGTGTCGCAAAGAACGAGCAGACTGCCGCCCTCCATATATTCTACCGCAAGGGGCATTGCATTTTTGATCTCAATGGACTGAGTTTCCTCAGTTCCGACCTTACAAAGCATTATCTCAGCCGAAATGCCCGAAACGCTTACGTCTGCCGAAACGATGGCAAGCTCCTTGCCCTTTTCGTCAATAGCCATATCGGTTACGTATTTATCCTTATAATACTTCGTCTGAAGCTTCATATTTTCCTTATACACGGAAACGAGATATTTCGCCTCGTTGCTGCGCGTAAGAAGAGCATAGCTTCCGTTATCGGAAACGCACACGTCCTCAAGAATATCGTCGCAGCTTCCCTCAAGCACGCAGGCCATCGCCGTGAAGATGCTGTAGGAATGGCCTCCGACGTCGTACACAACGGCATATTTATCGCTTGTGACGATAGCAGGGGTCTGCATATATCTTGACTCGTCAAGCTCTCTTGCGCCCGTTGAGTTATAAAGACGGAAGCCCTCTGAGGAAGCATATGCCAGCTTTCCCTTGAATATATCAAAGGTTGCTCCGCTTTCCTCATTATAGGTGATGCTTGCAAAGCTCGTTGTTATCTCCGCCGCGCCTGCGTCAAGGTCGCGAAGCAGATACATAAGATTATTATAGGTTATATTACTTCTGAAAAACAGGAGATTGACCGCAAGGAATGCAACAAGCAGCACGAATGCTAAAAACTTTGCAAATCTATATCGCTTTGAGGCTGCCAGATAATATTCACTGACTTCCATATCCTTATAGTCTATTTTTATCTGCTTTTTAGGCGCGGGAGCTACGGCGGGCGCCTTTGCTCTCCTATCCTGTCTCCGTCTCAATTCAACGCTTTCGCTTCTCTTCTCTCTCACGGAAAACTCCTCCTTTCCACTTAATTACACTGCCAATTGATATCTTCATCATAAAAAACACGACCAAGGTACAGCCCCTCGGGAGGTGCTGTGAAGCCTGCGCGGCTTCTGTCTCTTGCCTCGATCATATCCGTGATATCCTCGGGCTCGAACTTTCCCATGGCGCAATCAAGCAAGGTGCCTGCCATGATGCGAACCATATTATAAAGAAAGCCGTCCGCCGCAACTCTGAAGCAAATAAGTCCGTCTGCGGTTCTTTCTACATTTGCATATAATACCGTTCTTCTGGCGTCAACTATCTTGCTTCCGCTTGCCATAAAAGAGCTGA
Organism: Candidatus Avispirillum sp.; assembly: GCA_045632025.1. Lineage (GTDB taxonomy): Bacteria > Bacillota > Clostridia > Oscillospirales > CAG-272 > Avispirillum. The sequence continues at coordinate 8,507 of JAZQVW010000127.1, forward strand.
AATCATAGTATCCAACGAGGTTTTCAGCCGCTTTCTGCATTCGCCTAACACCCTCTTCGGAGACGCCTCTTCTATGTCTGTAGGAGCGGCCCGCCATAAAGGGGTCATCATAGGAAGCATCCCAGATCTTGTAAACGTATTCCTTACCCTTTGAAGAATATCTGGGATGAAAATCGTCTGTCACCTCTGCGGCGGCGATGATCGCAATATCATCGGGAAGATGTGGAGCAAAGGCGCGGTTTACCTTTCCCGCAGGAATACTGCACCATGGCTCCTCTCTTTTTTCTTTTGGCGCAACCGTGCAACAAAAGCCAAGGGCGTGAACCCCTGCATCTGTTCGGCTGCATCCCGTTACGGCGCAAGGAAAGCCGAAAACTCTCTCTGCCGCCGCGGTGAGCACGTTTTGGATCGCGCGGCCGTTTTTCTGGCATTGAAAGCCTGCATATTCAGTTCCAATATAAGACACCTTTAACAGAAGCTTCATTTCGGTTTTTCCTTACTTTTTTAGTTACATACTGAGGCTATAGCCGGGAGCAAACTTGTTGATGAGCACCACTGCCGCCATTAAAGCCGCAACTGCTATAAAGCCTATAAAGTCTCTATATGAGGAATGCAGAACGTTCATTCTCGTTCTTCCCTCTCCACCCGTGTAGCAACGGCATTCCATCGCAATGGCCAATTCCTCGGCGCGTCTGAAGGCTGAAATGAACAGGGGAATGAGAACGGGAACGAGAGCCTTTGCTCTCTGCTTCAGACTTCCTGTTGAGAAATCTGCTCCTCTTGCTCTCTGGGCATTCATTATCTTCTCTGTTTCCTCAAGCAAAGTGGGAATGAAGCGGAGAGCGATGGTCATCATCATTGAAAACTCGTGAACGGGGAGCTTTATCCTTGCAAGAGGCGCAAGAAGCTGCTCAAGTCCGTCTGTGAGCGCGATGGGTGTTGTGGTATAGGTGAGAGTGAGAGTCGTTACTGAAACCAGGAGTATCACTCGCACAACTATGAGAAACGCATTGATGATTCCTTCAAGATACACGCTGATAGGGCCGAACTCAAGCAGTAGCACCTCTCCCTTCAGCCAGAAGATATTGATTATCGCAGTCACGCAGATGATCATCACAAGAGGTCTGAGGGAACGGAATATTATTTTGGGATTTATTTCGCTCAGCGCCACAAGTCCGAGTGCGGAGAGGGCAAGCAAGGCGAACGTGAAGATATTCTTACAAAGGAATATCACAACGATATACATAACTGCAAGGACAAGCTTCCATCGGGGGTCCATCTTATGAAGAAAGCTTTTTCCCTCGCAATACTGACCGAAGGCTACGCTGTTTTT
>JAZQVW010000128.1:0-7447 GCA_045632025.1 Candidatus Avispirillum sp.
CCCTAAGAATCCGAGACCTTTTTTAAAAAAAAGGTCGATAAAAACGCAACGACAACGTACAGCTACAAATTATCGTTTAGCGGTATAATTTGTTGCTATGTGCAATAGTAAAAAAACGGCGGATTTTTCCGCCGTTTTATTAATAAAGCTCAAAAGAGATAAAGTCAACGTGACCTTTTCCCTTATATGTGAAATAAAGGGGATGAGTACCGCAGGGAAGCTCTCCTTCGCCTTCAAACGTTGCAGCTTCGTTTGATGCAGAAACTGGGATAGTTGCCACCGCTTCTCCTCCGCGCACTGTGGAAACCTCAAAGGCGCCTACGTCGTCTGCTTTAACTGTGATGCGAATCTTTTCTCCGCCTTCAAACGCGAAATATTTAAAGCCTGCCCAGCTGCCGTGGTCCATATGTGCGATATACTGGTCGCCGTTTTCCTCTCTGTCCTCTCCCGTTTGTGTAAAATAGGGCATAGTGTCGTAGTGATCCCAGCCGTAGTTTGAGCACCCGCCGTCGGAAGAAAGATTGCAGGCGATTCTCGCCTCGTATACGCCCTTTCCGCATAGAGGTCCTCCGTTAAGACCGCAGCTTGTAACCTCTGCCTGAACAAAATGTCCGTCGGGAAGCATAGTTATTTTCTCAGCGCACGCCTGGCGTGAGAACATGTTTCTGTTGGTGTGGCGGTGGAAGAAAATATAATAATCATCGCCTATCTTTTCTAAACTTCCGTGGTTGTTGGAGGGATAGTTGAGAGGCTCGGTATTGCCGTTTATTCCTCGGTCTACGTCACTAACAAGCACTCCGCCGTATGTAAAGGGACCCTTGGGGGAGTCTCCCATTGCGTAGCAGAGCTCGTGATAGTTTTCGGAGGAATATATGAAATAGTATTTGCCGTTGAACTTACGAATGCTGGGCGCTTCAAAGAAGCCGTAGCCCTCAAAGCCCGTGCCCTTGGTGTGAAGCATACCGGGGCATACCATGGTGGGCTCGCCCTTGATGGTGATCATATCGCGCTCCAGCTCGAAATGATAAGCTCCGTCGATTCTTGCTCTTGCAAGGGTGTCGCTTATATCGTCTGAAAGCTCCCAGGTTGGAGAGAAGCCCATATAGAGATGAACGGTGCCGTCGTCATCCACAAGCACGCCGGGGTCAAAGCAGAAAACGTCTCCTGCCTCTGTGCCGTAAATTCTTCCGTTGGGAAGTCTGATGTGTCCGTAAAACTCAAACTTGCCCGCAGGCTCGTCGCAAACGGCAACGCTCATAACGGAGTCGTTGTTGATGGCATAGTAAAGATAATATCTACCGTCGGGACCAAGACAAGCGTCGGGAGCATAGCCCGTCCATTTACCATCGGTGTTGAAGGGATCGTTTATGGTATTGAAGGTTTCTCCGTGGCATTTCCAGTCGGAAAGATCGTCTACGGGTGCAGACCAGCCAACGTAGGTGTTGAGGCAGAAGTTCTCGGCGCCGAAGCGGTCGTGGCTTCCGTAGAGATATATTCTGTCGCCGAAAACGTGGGGCTCGCCGTCGGGAATATATTCCCAGGAGGGGAGAAAGGGATTGAATGCCTGCTTTTTCATAAGAATTCTCCTTATAATAAAGGTTTACTATCAATACTTTATCATATTTTCCTCATTTGCACAAGCGGAATATGACCAAAAAAGAGGCGCGAAAGATGTTGTCAAAATCAACGAAAAAAACTAAAAAAGTTTGTGAAAACCTATTTACAAGCCGAGGGGAATATGATATAATTCGCTTTGGCAATGTCGGCTTCTCGGAATGCGGATATAAGGCTTTGCGAAAATGCGAGCTATGATCACCCACCGCTCTCTGAGCTGCTTGATGCTAAATTTATTATTTTTATGAGGTGAATCAAAATGATCACAGTTGAAGAAAAGGCAAAAATCATCGAAGAGTACAAGATGCACGAAGGCGACACAGGTTCTCCTGAAGTACAGATCGCAATTCTTTCTTACAGAATTAAGACTCTCACAGAGCACCTTAAGCTCAACAAGAAGGACTTCCACTCCAAGCGCGGTATGATGAAGATGGTAGGTCACCGTCGTAACCTTCTTAACTACCTTATGAAGAAGGATATCAACCGTTACCGTGCAATCGTTGAAAAGCTCGGTCTCAGAAAGTAATTTTACTTTTAAAAAGTCCGGCAAATAGCAAGGAAAAATGTCGGCTGCGGCAAGGCGCAAAAACCTTGTCGCAGCCGCTATTTGTAAAAAAGGTTTCTCCCGCGTACATTAGCAGTTAAATATGAGCTATGGGTGAGAGCTTGTATTTAAGTGCTAATTATTCGGAGAAACGGAAAATAGAATGAAAGGAATTAATAAAAATGTTTGAAAATTACAGAACATTCGAGTTTGAGCTGGCAGGCAGACCCCTTATCGTAGAAACAGGTAAGATCGCAGGTCTTGCAAACGGCTCCTGTATCGTTCGTTATGGCGAAACAGCAGTTCTCGCATGCGCAACAGCAAGCGCACGTCCCCGTGAAGGTATCGATTTCCTTCCCCTTTCCGTTGATTTTGAGGAAAGAATGTATTCCGTTGGCCGCATTCCCGGTGGCTATCTCAAGCGTGAGGGCCGTCCCGGTGAAAAGGCTATCCTCACATCCAGAGTTATCGACCGTCCTATCCGTCCCCTTTTCCCCAAGGACCTTCGTAACGACGTAAACCTTTCTCTCACAGTGCTCTCCGTAGACCACGACTGCTCTCCTGAGATCACAGCAATGATCGGTGCGTCCATCGCCCTCTCCATTTCCGATATTCCCTGGAATGGTCCTATCGGCGGCGTTTTCGTAGGTATGACAGAAGACGGCAAGATCATGATCAACCCCACAATCAAGCAGAGAGAAACAAGCGTTCTCGAGCTCACAGTAGCAGCTTCCGAAGAGAAGGTTGTTATGATCGAGGCAGGCGCTAAGGAAGTTTCCGATGACGATATGTTCAACGCTATCATGCTTGGCCATGCAGTTATCAAGCAGCTTCTCGTGTTTATCAGACACATCATCGCTGAGGTTGGTAAGCCTAAGTTTGATTATCCCTCCTGCGAGCTTGATCACGATATGTTTGACGAGGTATTTGCTTTCGTTGAAGAAGACGTAATGTTCGCTCTTGATACAGACGATAAGAACGTACGTGACGAGCGTATGGAACCCATTCAGGATAAGGTTATGGAAGCTTTCCTTGAAAAGTATCCCGCACTTGAAACAGTATATCCTGAGCTTATCTATAAGATCCAGAAGAAGATCGTTCGTCGTTGGCTCCTTCGCGATAAGAAGAGAGTAGACGGCAGAAGAATGGACGAGATCCGTCCTCTTGCAGCTGAAGTTGGCCTCTTTAACAGAGTTCACGGCTCCGGTCTCTTCACACGCGGTCAGACACAGGTTCTCACTCTTGCAACACTCGGTCCTATCTCCGAGGAGCAGATGCTTGACACAATCTGGGAAGAAGAATCCAAGAGATATATGCACCACTACAATATGCCCGGCTACTCCGTAGGTGAAGCTAAGGCATCCAGAACACCCGGCCGTCGTGAGATCGGTCACGGTGCTCTCGCAGAGCGTTCTCTCGTTCCCGTTCTTCCTTCCGTTGAAGAATTCCCCTATGCTATCCGCCTTGTTTCCGAGGTTGTTTCCTCTAACGGTTCCACATCTCAGGGCTCCGTTTGCGGCTCCACACTTGCTCTTATGGACGCAGGTGTTCCGATCAAGGCTCCCGTTGCAGGTATCTCCTGCGGTCTTATCACAGACGAGGATTCCGACGACTTTATGACAATGATCGATATTCAGGGTCTTGAAGACTTCTATGGCGATATGGACTTTAAGGTAGCAGGTACACATAAGGGTATCACATCCATCCAGATGGACCTTAAGATCGACGGTCTTACACCTGAGATCATCCGTGAGGCATTCGAGGTAACACATAAGGGTCGTGACTACATCATCGACGAGGTTATCCTTAAGGCTATCGAGGCTCCCAGAGCTGAGGTTTCTGATTACGCTCCCAAGATGATCTCCATGAAGATCCCCACAGATAAGATCCGTGAGGTTATCGGTTCCGGCGGTAAGGTTATCCAGAAGATCGTTGCTGACACAGGTGCAAAGGTTGATATCGAGGACGATGGCAGCGTATTTATCTCTGCAGTTGATAAGAACGCAATTGCAGCTGCTAAGAAGATCATCGACGGTATCGTATTCGAGCCTGAGGTTGGTATGATCTACGAGGGCGTTGTAACAAGAATCATTCCCATCGGCGCATTCGTTGAGTTTGCTCCCGGCAAGGAAGGCCTTGTTCACATCTCCAAGCTCGACCGCAAGCGTACAGAAAAGGTTGAGGACGTTTGCAACGTTGGCGACACAATGAAGATCAAGTTCCTTGGCGTTGACGAAAGAGGCAGAATGAACCTCTCCCGTCGAGATGCACTTGATGCAGAAGAAGTAACAGAGTAATTATGATAGGACCTGCATCAGGAATGATGCAGGTCTGTCTATTTTAAGGATATTGTTATGAATAACGGAAATTATAATAACAGAAATAATAACCAGAATCAGAATAATACCAATTTCGGCTACGAGCCCGAGGTAAAGCGCCGATATACCCCCGAGGAGGTCGGCCACGATAAATTCCGTAAGCCCGTGACCCGCCCCCATAGAAAGCGCTATCGTAAGGCAAACGTAGGCGTCGTTCTTATAACACTTATTTTTGCAGTTATAATGAGTGTTTGCGTGTACGTTATTGCAACAGGCGGACGCGATGATGCTATCGCTTCTATGAACGGCGAAACAACAACTTCGGCAGAAAGCACAACTGTTCCCGAAACAGAGCCCCCGAAGGAAATAAAGGTTACCGTAGCCGAGGACGAAATGCATATGGGCAATTTGATCCTTGTTAATTATGCCTATCCCTATGCCTTTGACGAGAGCGAGGTTTCTGAGATAGTAACCGTTTCAAGCATGAAGAACGAAAACTACGTTGTTAGAGATAATACCATCCAGCTCAGACGCAGTATCGTTGAAATTTTCAACGGTATGATGGATGATATGTACGAGGCAACGGGCTTTAATTTCCTGCAGATGAACAGCGCATACCGTAGCTACGAGGATCAGGTTGCAACCTATGAGTATTATAAAAATGCTAACGGCGAGGATTATGCCAAAAAATACGTTGCAAATCCCGGTAATAGTGAGCATCATACAGGTCTTGCACTTGATTTGAACGTAAATCGCGGCGGTGCTATTTCCTACGTTGAAAGCGATGAGGAGTGCGCTTGGTTCAGAGAAAATTGTAACGATTACGGATTTATTCTGAGATATACTCCCGAAAAGCAGTATATCACAGGCATCAACGGTGAAACCTGGCATTACCGCTACGTTGGTGTGCCCCATGCAGGACTGATGACAGAGCTTGATATGTGTCTTGAGGAGTATATCGATTATATCAAATCATATACAATGGATACATATGTGCTTACCATCAACGACGGTACGATGAGCAAGATGGAATATGATCCTGAGCTTGACGTAGACTATATGATCTATTGCGTTCCCTCCGAAGGCGAGACAACGGAGATCACCGTTCCTAACTTTGTGGAATATGAGATCTCGGGAAATAACGTAGACGGATATATCGTAACCGTAACAAAGTAATAATAAGAAAAACAGCGTAGTAAAATACGCTGTTTTTTGCATTTAGAGGCGCGAAAAAAGACGATAAAATAATTAGAAATAAAATTAAAAAAAGGGTTGACAAAAGGGAAGTGCTTTGATATAATAATTAGGCACTTAGGGGAAAGCCTGAGAGGAAACTGAGCATCTGTCCGAGCGAAGCTATGTGCCGGAGTGGCGGAATAGGCAGACGCCTTGGACTTAAAATCCAATGCAACGAAAGTTGCGTACCGGTTCGAGCCCGGTTTCCGGCACCAATTTAATATCGCGGGGTAGAGCAGCTTGGTAGCTCGTCGGGCTCATAACCCGGAGGCCGTGAGGTTCAAATCCCACCCCCGCAACCAAAACAAAGACACCCATCGGGTGTCTTTTTGTTTTGGTTGCGGGGGCGGGACCTGCGCTTCGCGAGGCCTCCGGGTTCCCGGAGCCGTGGGACGAAACCGCCGAGCGCCGCCGGTGGCGGGGGGAGCGAGAAGGTTGAGAAACGAGAGATAAGGAGTATTGTGAGGCCGCCAGTGCCGAGCAAGACGACTATATCGAACGTTGGGCCATTCAAATCCCACCAAAATTACATATAACATAAACGGACCGCAAGGTTTACCTGTGACGTCGGTCCCTACGGGTTGCGGCCATTCAAATCCCACCCCCGCAACCAAAAACGAAAGCAGTCCAATGGACTGCTTTTTTGTTTTTGGAACGATGTGTTCCGCAAGCGGAACGTGATGCGCACTTCGTGCGTGATGTTGCCTTTGGCAGTGATGTGCGCTGCGGCGCGTGAGAAGGAACACATCACATCACCTTGCGCCAACGGCGCAATACATCACTGTGCGATTGCACTACATCACTTGCCCGCAAGGGCAAACATCACTATTTGCAAACGAACAGTTTTATGCTATAATTAGATAAAAAGTGAGGTGTTATCTATGAGTGAATCAAAATTGCGTGAATTATCTATGGATTTTTCCGTTGATATTATAAATCTTGTTAAATATTTAAAATCAAAACACGAAACCGTAATTACTAACCAAATCGGCAGAAGCGGCACTTCCATCGGTGCAAATATCCACGAGGCAAACTATGCACAGGGAAAGAAGGATTTTATCTCAAAGCTTGAAATTGCTCTTAAAGAAGCAAGTGAAACAGGCTATTGGCTTGAACTTTTGCATAGAACAAATTATATTAATGACACACAGTTTAAATCACTTTCTGATAAATGCGCTTCGATTCGAATTATGCTAATAGCTTCTTGCCGCACCGCAAAGGAGAATATGAAATGAATAAATTAGTAGAAGTGAACGGTTGTATTGAAATACCTGTAGATGTTGCAACAGACTTTGTTATAGATAAATTTATTGAGTTCGTAGAAAATAACGGTTGGACCTTTGGCGGAGGGTTTCAAACAATTATTGATGATTGGTATGTTGATAATAACGGTAAAAAAGTAAAGCGAATCGATGAAGAATGAAATGCGTGATATCTTTTTCAGTGCAACTTGCCAAACGAAAGACACTCAAGAAAGTGTCTTTTTTTGTTTGGTTGCATGGGGGGGACCTGAAGCTTTCAGCTTCAGGTTGCGAGACCGACGAGCGTAGCTCGTTGGGTTAGTGAAGCGAAAACGATTGAGTATCGTTTTCGCAAACGGTGTGCCTCAAAGCACGATTTTTCAAGCCGAGAGTCCCGAGGCGCAGAAAAAGAGATGTGACAGGCACTGGCGCGAAGCGATAACCCGGAGAAACGAAAGACACCCATCGGGTGTATTTTTGTTTTTATAAATGTT
>JAZQVW010000129.1:0-5224 GCA_045632025.1 Candidatus Avispirillum sp.
CTCGTCTTCAACAAAGCGCTGAAGGAGCTGAATCATTCTTGCACCCTTGGGGAGAAGAATGGGAAGTCCCTGGCCGATTGTGTCAACTGTTGTGAAATATTCAAGCTCGCGGCCAAGCTTATTGTGGTCGCGCTTTTTAGCTTCTTCAAGCTGTGTAAGGTGAGCCTGGAGTGCTTCCTTTGTGGGGAATGCTGTTCCGTAAACTCTCTGGAGCATCTTGTTTTTGCTGTTGCCTTCCCAGTAAGCTCCTGTGCAGGAAAGGAGCTTGAACGCCTTTACTGCCGCTGTGGAGAAGAGGTGAGCGCCTGCGCAAAGGTCAACGAATTCGCCCTGGCGGTAGAAGGAGATTTCCTCGCCCTCAGGAACTCTTGCAATAAGCTGAACCTTATAGGGCTCGCCTGCCGCCTCCATCATTGCGATAGCCTCGTCGCGGGGAAGAGTAAATCTCTCAAGCTTGAGGTTTTCGCGAACGATCTTCTTCATTTCCTTTTCGATCTTAGCGAGAGCCTCGGGAGAGAATGTTTCCTCGGAATCAAAGTCATAGTAGAAGCCGTTGTCAATAGCAGGTCCGATAGTGAGCTTTGCTTCGGGATAAAGGCGCTTAACTGCCTGCGCAAGAATGTGGCTTGCTGTGTGATTGAAAACCTTCTGGCCGTCCTCGTTTTCAAATGTGAGAAGCTCGATCTCTGCATCTGCAGAAACGGGAGTTGTGAGGTCAACTACCTCGCCGTTAACCTTAGCCGCGATAACCTCTCTTGAAATAAGCTCAGCTTCAGCCGCAAGGTCGTAAACTGTTTTAACTTCAGCGCTTGTGATCTCAGCGCCGCCGATAAATTTGATCTTCATTGTCAAATTATCCTCCTATATAAGTATATTGGTTCGGCACCATAAAAAATAAAAAAACTCCGGCGCCGACAAAAAAATTGTCGGGGTGAGAATGACTGCAGAATGCAGATTTTTCCCACGGTTCCACCCGAGCGTTTAACTCAATTTGTATTAAATTTATCCACAGATGGTACCCAATGAGTTCTTTTGACCGTTCTTTCAGCACGGGGAACGGCTCTCTGACAAAAGACGCTTCAAAGGACGTGTTCTGTTTAACCGATAAATATTCGGTAAATCAAGTATATCACAGCAAAAATTCCTTGTCAAGAGCTAATATTTCGGTGCTTAGTCCGCTTATTTGCCCTCTGATTATAATATAATGGCAAACATAGGGAGAAATCAACGAACAAATGTTCTATAATGTAGCCATAACATATTTCATTACACGATTATACAAGTGTTGCGATTTTTCAACATGCTGACCATTGACCATAAATGGTAAAAATAGCAAAATATTTACAGTAAATGGAAAAAGGAGGAAGTTATGGTACAAGGAGCTAATTTCATCAAACAGAAGATAATAGAACAGAATACGACCCAGGAGGCTCTCGCCACAGCCCTCGGGATCGACAGAAGTACTCTCTATAGAAAGCTGAAAGGAGGAACGTCTTCATTGACATTAGGCGAGGCGAGAATTATTTTTGATTATTTGAATTTCAGCGAATCGGAAAAATCCGATTTTATTCTGAGGCAGTAAATGGCATTAGCGTGTGTCAGCGGTGCGAGGGAATGCACGGCGTGCCGCCTTTGTTTTAGTGCAACTGTGTGTGAAATATGCGGGAAGAAAATTCCCGAGGGAAGAATATGCTATGAGCTTTTTGGAGAGCTTGTGTGCAGTGATTGCGTGGAAATTGGATTTGCGGCAGAGGATATGGTGTGTTCCTGCTGCGATGAAGCGATCATAAAAGGGGAGGAGATGCTGTGCTTTGAAGAGCATCAGCTGTGCTCCTGCTGTACAAGGCTGTCAAAAAGAAAGAAGGATTACGTTTAAATTGTACTGGATCGATTAGAAAAGAAAGGATACGAACACATAAATGGCAAATAAAACAATAGATGCTTTGATATATTGTCCCTTTTACATATGCGAGGGAAAGACATCCATCACCTGCGAGGGAGTGATCGGAGATAAAACGGTGAATCAATTTGAAAGTGCGAGAGAGAAGAGAGAGCATGAAGAGAGCTTTTGCGTTGGGAAATGCTGTAGAGGATGCCCTGTATACGCGGCATTAGCGATAAAATATCAATAATTAAAAAATAATTTCAAAAAAATTGCAAAAGGGGGTTGATTTTTATAAAACGTTGTGATAGAATAACTCAGTCAGCGAAAGACATGGAGAAGTCGCGTAGCTGGTCGAGCGCGCACGATTGGAAATCGTGTAACCTGTAAAAGGGTTCGAGAGTTCGAATCTCTCCTTCTCCGCCAAACAAAGCACACCGAAAGGTGTGCTTTTTGTTTTGCGGAGAAGGAATATAACGAGATTCGAAAGGCGAACCTCGCGTGAAAACTTCAAGCATCGTGTTTAGCTGGCGAGGTTCCCCAAAAGCTTCGCTTTTGCAAAGTGAAGCTTGGCGGTGACAAAAACTCCTGAGAGGAGTTTTTAGCCCGTAGTGCTAAAGTGCCCAGTCATCGTCGTGTGTCGTGAGCTATCGCTTCGGTACACTCAGCTCTGCTCACTCGCACTTTGGATGACACCGCTTGAGAAAACGATACCTAATCGTTTTCTCTGCACTAACCACGAGTTTTGCTTTGCTACATCACGAGAAGGCGCAAATGTATTTGTGCACCTGCGAGAGCAGGCTCTCCGCCAAACAAAGCACACCGAAAGGTGTGCTTTTTGTTTTGCGGAGAAGGAATTGGAAACTCATAGTGAGAATAAAAGCAAAAAACGGACGACTTGGTCGTCCGTTTTATCTTTAGATATTAAACTTTTTAGCAAGTCCGCCTTCGGATGTTTCGCGATACATAACCTTCAGGTCTTTGCCTGTTTCGTACATCGTATCAACGATCATATCAAAGCTGATCTGTCTTGAGTCAGCAAGGAAGTCTGCAAGGTTAACTGCGTTGAGCGCTCTCATTGCCGCAATAGCGTTTCTCTCAATGCAGGGGATCTGCACAAGACCGAGAACAGGGTCGCAGGTGAGACCAAGGTGATGCTCAATTGACATTTCTGCCGCATATTCGATCTGATCAAGGTCAAGTTCATAAAGCTCTGCCGCCGCTGCCGCCGCCATAGAGCAAGCAGTTCCGATCTCTGCCTGGCATCCGCATTCAGCACCGCTGATGGATGCGTTTGTTTTGATAAGATTACCTATAATACCTGCTGTTGCAAGAGCGTGGATGATCTCAGTATCGTTGAAGTTGCGCTTTGTCTGCAGGAACTTGAGAACCGCAGGAACAACGCCGCAGGCGCCGCAGGTGGGGGCTGTTACGATAGTTCCGCCGGAGGCATTATGCTCGCTGACTGCATATGCATAGGCGCAGATAAGGCGGTTTGCCTTTGTTTCTTCGCTTTCGTCAATGTGCTTCTGTCTGAAGAGATAGCGAGCCTTGCGCTTTGTACCGATTCCGCCGTGGAGAATGCCCTCTGCAACAAGACCGCTCTTTATTGCGTTCTGCATAACAGTCCAAACGTCAGAAAGATATGTCCAGATCTCCTTGCCCTCGCGCTCCTCTACGTATTCCCAGATACGCATATCGTGCTCACGGCAATAATTTGAAATTTCGGTAAATGAATTGAAATTATAAACCTCAGCATGCTCGGAGGGCTTTTCCCATTCGGCTAAAACCTCGCCTCCGCCAACGCTGTAGAAGCGTTTCTGTGTAACCTCGTTACCAAAGGAATATGCAAAGAAATCCATCATATTAGGATGGCGCTCTGTAGGAGTTTCAAAATCAAAAACTATCTCGCAAGCCTTTCCTGCAAATGCTTCCTCAAGCACGGCGTCTGTCATATGACCCTTGCCTGTTTTAGCAAGAGAGCCGTAGAGGATGACCTTGTAGCGCTCGGCTCCGGGGTTTTCCGCAAGGAAGCGCTGAGCCGCCGCAAGGGGACCCATTGTATGAGAAGAGGAGGGGCCTCGGCCTATTCTGAATAAGTATCTGAGAGACTGCATAAGTACTACCTCATAATTCGATATTATACCTTTATTTTAACATATTTCCGTGTTTTTGCAATAGCCAAATTAAGCGGCTGCGGGGAATTTTAACAACTGCTTTTGACTTATGTAGAGTAGTTTTGCCACATTTTATATATTGACACAAATCGCCATCTATGGTATACTTATTAAAATAAATATAATGGAGGACAGTATGCTGAACGCAGTACTCAAAAATGCTAACATCTATACAGAAAACGGCTTTGAATACGGCACTCTTGTTATTGAGAACGGTATGGTTTCCGGCACTTTCAGTGGCGGTTTTGTCCCCGATGATGCTATTATTTTCGATTTGAATGGTAGTTATATTTTTCCCGGCTTTGCTGATGTACACGTACATTTGCGAGAGCCGGGTTTTTCATACAAGGAAACCATTGCAAGCGGAACAGCGGCAGCGGCGAGAGGCGGATATACAGACGTTTGCTCTATGCCCAACCTTATTCCCGCACCCGATTCTGCTGAAAATCTGAAAATACAGCTAGACATCATCGAGCGCGATGCAAAGATCAGAGTTATCCCCTATGCAACAATCACAAAGGGACAGATGGGCGAGGAGCTTTCCGAAATGGAGGCAATGCCCGAGGCTATCGCCTTCAGCGACGACGGACGCGGAGTTCAGGCCGACGGCTTGATGGAAGCGGCTATGGTAAAGGCTAAAGAGCTTGGCAAGATGATCGTTGCTCATTGCGAGGTTAACGACCTTCTTCGCGGAGGCTATATTCATGATGGCAAATATGCCAAGGAGCACGGTCATAGAGGCATCTGCTCTGAGAGCGAATGGGCTCAGATCGCGCGCGATATAGAGCTTGTAAAGAAAACAGGCTGTCCCTATCACGTTTGCCATATTTCCACAAAGGAAAGCGTTGATATCATTCGCCGCGCAAAGGCAGAGGGCGTTGACATCACCTGCGAAACAGGACCTCATTATCTTATCCTTTGCGACGAGGATCTTCAGGAGGATGCACGCTTTAAGATGAATCCCCCTCTCAGAGGACGCGACGATATGGAGGCTCTCATTGAGGGCATCAAGGACGGCACTATTGATATGCTTGCAACAGACCATGCGCCTCATTCTGCCGAGGAAAAGGGCAGAGGCCTTGAAAAGAGCCTTATGGGTGTTGTTGGTCTTGAAACAGCATTCGCCGAAATGTATACACATCTTGTAAAGCCCGGCGTTATCACA
>JAZQVW010000130.1:0-1668 GCA_045632025.1 Candidatus Avispirillum sp.
TTTCGTTTAGCGGTGTACCCACCGCCGTAGGGGCGAACTGTGTTCGCCCGGAGACAATCGCATCTGAATTTTGATATTTGATAACCGTAGGGCGGGGGCTTGTCTCCCGCCGCTTGTAAAACAATCATATGTTATTAACGGGCGCACAAAGTGACGCCCCTACGAGACAGAGGGAATTACACGTTTCTCCGTAGGGGCGAACTGTGTTCGCCCGCCCCAAATGCAGTCATACGTATATCAATGTATGTTACCCCTTCGTTGCGGCGGGAGTAAACCCCCGCCCTACGGTATCAAATTTCGCTTAAGCTAAGCCTATGCACCCTCATCCACTAACGAAGTGGTTCGCTCCTACGGTTAAACCATACCAAAAGAAAAAGCCGCATTGCTGCGGCTTTTTCTTATTGCTCTATAATTTGGATTTTCGGGAGATTTCTGTCCGCTTTCAGGATATATCCATCGTATCCTGCGGCCTTTTTGCCTGTGAATACAAGGGACAATCCTTCAATCTTTTCGCCTTTGTCAAGTGTGATAACTTCGCTGCCGTCGCTTGTTTTTGCGGTAAGTGAAGCCAGCTCAATTATACCGATCTGGCGTTCGGTTGAAAAGTCACCAATCAGTTTAAAGCTTTTTTCTGAATCCGAATCATTTTTGATCGTTAAATTAACGTAGTAATAAACGTAGCCGTTTTCCTCGCTGACCTCGGAGAAATAGCTTTCTTCGCTAACGATTTCAACCTTGCCGGTCTTATTGCTACAGCTAAAGAGCGTCAGCATTGAGATGCATAGCGCAATACATAAAATTATGGCGATATTCATTTTGTTATTATCCGAGATACTCATACTTGATCTCAAAGTCCTCATCTACATAATATTCAACTATTTCAAATGCATCGCTCTGAGGCTTAAAGTCTGCAACATAGGGGAGGAATACTGTAACGTTGTGGTATTTGTATCCCATTTCGTCGCCCTCGTCGTGGTCGGAGTATTCAATGCGAGCCATAATGAACTTAGTGGGATCAAGCTTTCCTGCCTTTGCGCCGTCAGCTATAGCCTTAAGGTCGGCAACAAGCTTATCGTCTGCCAAGTTGCTGTTGTAACCATCATCATAATGATCGTGCCAGAGGTCCCATATGGAGAGCTCGTCAATTGCCTGCAGCTGAAGATAAATGCTTTCGTATTTTTCCTCTGCCGCTCTGAAATCGGAGAGGATATCGTAGAGAGTGTTTATATCGCTCTGCTTATTGACCTTTTCCATAATAAGGGCAGTTGTTTTGGGGAGGATCTCGCCGTTAAAGTAGAAGTTGAGAGTGAAGTCCTCGTTTGCGGGAATATAGCTGAATTCAAAGCAATCGTTGTTCATTCCGCTTGCAAGATAGGTTGCCCAGGTTGTGAAATCAAGGCTGCCTATCTCTGCCTTGAGAGACTCATATATCTCGATCAATTCCTCGTTGCTCAGCTCAAAATAGTTGTAGTTATACTGCTCAAAGAGCTCGAAGGAGCGGTTGATAGCCTCGGGAAGCTTGAAGAACACTTCCTTATAAGCCTCGTTTTTCTGAACCTCAGCCATAATAGCGCTGTAATCGTCAACGGGGAGATAGATGTTTCTTGTTCTCTTGATACCCATCTTGGAAACGTAAACGATGTTAAGCTCTGTGTACTGAACGTATTC
>JAZQVW010000131.1:0-4566 GCA_045632025.1 Candidatus Avispirillum sp.
TCGGCGCTTTCCGCCGTAAAGCCTATTTTAGGCATTGCGTCGTGCTTGCTGTCAACGTATTGCAGACCTGAGGAAATAAAGATAAGGTCCTGAAGATAGAGCGAGGTGTTCTGTGCGCCTATGGAATAATATTCGCCCTCAAGAGAGGAGACCTTGTTTGCATATTCAAGGAATTTATCCCAGGTCCATTTACCCTCGTCAACAAGCTTGTTGATGTTTTCGTCGGTTATCTTATTTAAAAGGTCCTTGTTATAGTAAACTGCGGAGAGGGAATCATAAGAGATAGATGCATGGCCTGCAATGGCATATATCTGAGAATTCGCTCCGCTTGCGGAAACGGAGGAGGAGTTATAGTAGCCTGCTTCAAAATTCATTGAGGGGAGGCTTGCCAGATTAACAAGCAGGCCCTCGGAGGCATATTCGCCGATCTTTGACTGAGTTATCATAATAAGGTCGGCATAATAAGTGGAGCTTTTGATCGCCTGTCGGATCTCGTCGTAAAGAGCATCGGGCAAAACGATGCGCTCTGCCAGAACGATGTTAAGCTGTTCTTCAACAAATTTGTTGCGCGCTTCAAATTCCTTTGCGAGGATAGCGCTTGTTGTTTCGTCAGGAACGATCTGTGCTGCTTTGGTGTTTGCAATAAGGAACGTTCCTCCGTTATAGTCGGAGTCATCAACGTCCTTCAAAAAGCTCTCGATCTCCTTGGAATAGTTGGACGTATATTTTTCATATTCAGAAACCTGATATGGCTCTTTTGTTTCCGGAGGCTCTGCGGTGTCTGTGGAAATATTGTCATCAGTTGGAGAATTGAAGGCAATTATTCCGCAGCTTGAAAGCATAGCCAGGCAAAGCGCTATACATATCAAGGACTTCACGTATTTTTTGAAAATATATTTCATTTTTAACGGATCTCTTTCATAAAATAGCTTGGTCATACATATATATTACTACATAGCAGAAATAAAATCAATCCAAAAGTGTTAATAAAGTGATTTTGCAGTTTTTGCTATGGAAAACATTGTTCGTTGAAAGAGTGGGGAGCGGATGGTAAAATATCTGTTGTCTGCACAAAGCGGACAAATTATCAAATGAGGGGAGGATAGCTATAAAGCAGTTAGCAAAATAACGTAAGAAAGGAATATAGGTTATGAATATTTTAGGAAGAAAGAAATATCTGCGAAGTATTATTGCCGTCGCGCTGTGTGTGGGCATCTTGTCTGCAGGGACAATGAGAGCTTCAGCTCAGTCGGTGGCAGAGGAGGGCTTTTTTGTTTCGGAGGCCAAGGCCTCGGGACAAGCCGACTTTTCATCAAACGTAAGAATAAAGGTGAACGGAGCTCTGTATTCAGAGGATGCGTTCATATATAAAAGCGTAACATATGTTGGTATCCGTCAGTTCTCTGTGAAGCTTGGCGCAAGCTCGGTTTCTTGGGACAATAAAACAAGAACGGCAACCGTTGTAGCCCCCTCGCTGACAGTCAAGGCTCAAAGCGGCACAAGCTATATGGAAGCAAACGGACGGTATTTGTGGCTTGAAAAGGGAATTATAATAAAAGACGGAACGATGTACGTTCCGATACGCGCTATATGCAAGGCCTTTGGCTATAGCGTTGAGTGGGTTGGTGAAACACGTGAGGTTCTTGTGAATAAGAGCGGCGCACCTATAGAAGGCGGTAGTAGCTATTACGATAGCGAAAGTGTACTTTGGCTTTCAAGAATAATACATGCCGAGGCAAAGGGCGAAAGTCTCCTTGGCAAAATAGCGGTAGGAAACGTTGTTCTCAACAGATGCGAGAGCAGTCTTTTTCCGAATACGATATACGGGGTCATATTTGACAGACAAAACGGAGTTCAGTTCACACCGACTGTAAACGGAGCCATCTACAACACTCCCGGGGCAGACAGTGTGATAGCGGCAAAGCTTTGCCTTGAGGGTGCAAGCATTTTGCCCGATGCATTGTTTTTTGTGAACGTCAAAACTGCAACCAATTCCTGGGTATCGGATAACAGAGAATGCATAACGGTTATAGGAAATCATTCGTTTTTCGCGTGATTTTAACAAAACTTTATTTTAAGCGGCTGAAATCAGCCGCTTTTTTTGTTGAAAAAACGGGGATTTAACATAGATTTAACATAAATTGACTTGAGATTTAACCTTGTTATGCTAATATGTTAAGTAGAGTAAAATTTATGTGAGGTAAAATATGACTTTATTTGACGTATTGGAATTGTTCTGCGGTCTCGCGATGTTCCTTTTCGGTATGAACGTTATGAGTGACGGTCTCGAAAAGAGAGCGGGTAGCAAAATGAAAAGTATCCTCGCAAGTATGACAAGTAATCCCATCAAGGGCTTTTTGCTTGGTCTGCTTGTAACAATGGTAATTCAGTCTTCCTCCGCAACAACAGTAATGGTTGTTGGTTTTGTAAACTCCGGTATTATGACACTCCGTCAGTCTATCGGCGTTATTATGGGTGCA
The DNA here is from genome assembly GCA_045632025.1 of Candidatus Avispirillum sp. Lineage (GTDB taxonomy): Bacteria > Bacillota > Clostridia > Oscillospirales > CAG-272 > Avispirillum. Next base: position 2,481 of record JAZQVW010000131.1, read on the forward strand.
AACCTTGGTACATCCGTAACAGCATGGATCCTTACACTTACACAGATCGACGGTGATGCAATCTGGATCAAGATGCTCAAGCCCTCCTCCTTCGTTCCGATCCTTGCAGTTATCGGTGTTATCTTCTATATGTTCCAGAATAAGCCCAAGAGAAAGGACACAGGTCTTATCCTCATCGGCTTTGCGGTTCTTATGGTTGGTATGGACACAATGTCAGCTGCAGTTAGCGGTCTTAAGGAATCCGAAGCATTTGCTGAGATCTTCCTCAAGTTCTCCAACCCCATTCTCGGCGTTATCGTTGGTACCGTTGTAACAGCTATCATCCAGTCTTCCTCTGCATCCGTTGGTATCCTTCAGGCGCTCTCCTCCACAGGTTCTATCTCCTGCGGTGCGTGCGTTCCGATCATCATGGGTCAGAATATCGGTACTTGTGTAACAGCGATGATCTCCTCTGCAGGCGCATCAAAGAATGCAAGAAGAGCATCCTTTATCCACCTTTCATTCAACGTTATTTCAACGATTATAATTCTCCCTCTGTATACGCTTCTTGATGGATTGGCTGTTCTCCCCTTCGACCTTGATGCGATCCAGGCGTCTCCCCTCACAATTTCCATAACCCATACAGGCTTCAAGCTCGTAGCGCTTGCGCTTCTTATGCCCTGCACACGTCTTCTTGAAAAGCTTGCATACGTTATTATCCGTGACGAGGACGGCAAGGCTGAAAAGACAGTTATGCTTGACGAGCGTCTTTTCGCAACACCTCCCGTTGCTATTGAGCGTTGCCGCATGGTAACAGTTGATATGGCAAAGGAAGCTATCACATCCGTTAAGGCTGCAATGGCAATGATCTCCGAGCCCTATGACGAGGCAAAGGAGAAGGAGATACGCGAAAGCGAAAATATCGTTGATAAATACGAGGACAAGATCGGTTCCTACCTTGTTAAGCTCTCCAGCCACAGCCTCACAGAAGAGGACAGCAACGAGTCCAATAAGCTCCTCCACCTCATCGGTGATATTGAGCGTATTTCCGACCACTCCCTCAACATTATTGGTTCTGTGGTTGAAATGCACGAAAAGAAGCTTTCCTTCTCCCCCGAAGCAAAGAAGGAAATGGACGTTCTTGTTGCCGCAGTTAACGAGATCCTTGATATCGCTCTTGAAACTCTTGTTAATAACGACCTTGATCGTGCAGTAACAGTTGAGCCTCTTGAGCAGGTAGTAGACGAGCTCAAGTCTTATATGAGAAAGCAGCACATCCGCCGTCTCAGAAAGAACGAGTGCACAATTGAAATGGGCTTCGTTCAGTCTGACCTTCTCACAAACCTTGAGAGAGTTTCTGACCACTGCTCCAACATTGCCGCTTGTATTCTTGAAATGGCGCACGACGATATGGATATGCATAAGTATCTCCACCGCGTTAAGGCCGGTAAGGTACAGGAATATAACCACTATTATGAGTACTACATGATGAAGTACGCAATCAGCAAATAAGAAAAAAGGCATCCCATCGGATGCCTTTTTTAATGCAGAATGCAGAGTGCAGAATGCAGAATTAAGGTAAAAAAAGGACACCGTCAGGTGTCCTTTTTCTTTATTATAATTAGTTCTGCTTTGCGCCGTACTTAGCGAGGTAAGCGTGCATATCAGCGATGAGCTCAGGGTCAGCGCCTGTCTCCTCAAGGTATGCGATGATATCAAGAACTGTGATGATGGGATATACGGGGAAGCCGTATGTTTCCTTAATCTCCTGGATAGCGGAGATTTCGTTCTGACCGCGCTCCATACGGTCAACCATAACGATTGCCGCTGTAACCTTGGAGTTTTCAATTGTGCTGAGGATGTCCATGCTTTCTCTGATAGCAGTACCTGCTGTGATAACGTCCTCAACGATAACGATCTCTTCACCCTTCTGAGGCTGGTAGCCTACGAAAATACCGCCTTCGCCGTGGTCCTTAACTTCCTTTCTGTTGAAGAAGAAGGGAAGGTCGAGTCCCTCGTTTGCAAGAGCAACGGAAGCGGAAACTGCAATGGAAATACCCTTGTAAGCAGGTCCGTAGAGAACGGAATTTTTGTTTGCGATCTTTTC
>JAZQVW010000132.1:0-20240 GCA_045632025.1 Candidatus Avispirillum sp.
TACATCCTCTGAACACCTCAAGTGTTATTCTGTCGTGAACAGTTTCGATAACGGGAAGAACGGGGCAAAGGGGAACGTACGCCTTATCAAGGTCTGCAACGATTCTCTTCTTTACCTTAGCAGGAACGTCCTCATACTTAGGAGTGATGGCGCTGAGAGTTCCGTCCTCGTTATAGGAGATATCATAAAGAGAAGGAACGTAGAAGCCCTCCAGCTTAGATGCGGCACGGAGGAAGTCCTTCTTATTATAAGTACCGTTTTTCTTCATATCTATATAGAGAGCCGCAAGCTCGGGCAGAGCATCCTCGCCCTCTCCGATAGAGAAAATGTCAACAAAGGGAGCCATAGGCTCGGGGTTATAGGCGCAGGGGCCGCCTGCAAGGATGATGGGCATTGTGTCGTCGCGCTCATCAGCTACCATAGGAATGCCTGCAAGGTCCAGCATATTAAGCGCTGTTGTATAGCAGAGCTCATACTGAAGAGTGATGGCAACGATATCAAAATCGCGGACAGCATCGCCGGATTCGTGAGCATAAAGAGGAATATTTCTCGCTCTCATCTGCTCTTCCATATCTACCCAAGGCGCAAAAACTCTTTCGCACCAAACGTTTTCCATCTTATTGAGAACGCCGCAAAGAATACGCATACCAAGATTGGACATTCCGATCTCATAAGTGTCGGGGAAGCAGAACGCAACTCTCAGGTCCATCTTCTCCTTATCCTTATAAACACTTTCGGGCTCGCCGCCGGTGTAGCGACCGGGCTTTGCCACGTCACATATAAAGCTTTTAATATCTTCTCTCATTATAATAAACAAGGGCGGAGGAACCTGCCTCCGCCCTTCCTTTCGCAATATGTTACTTTAAGATTATCTTTGTGCTGAGCGCAACGGGAATGAGCCATACAAGCTGGTTGAGCGCAGGAACGATACTATAGAATTCATTGAACTTACCTGTTACAACGGATGCACAGATAAGAAGCACGGAGATTATAGTTGCGATAACGCTGATAACGTAGCCTGTCTTCTTTGCGCCAACGATTCTGTCACAGTAGGAAATTGTCTGAAGAAGAGCCTTTGTTGTACCTCTTGAAACGATACCTCCGTCAGTTCTTTCAGAATACTTTGTGATCTCCTCTGTTCCCTTATACTTAATAACCTTAAGGGGATATTTATCTCCTGCAACCTGACGGTTGATAAGAGTTTCATCAATATTGGGGTCAAAGGTCTTTACGCAAACGTACATTCCGCTATCGGAAAGCTGACGGATGATATATTCAAAGTCAGCATCAACAACGTAGCTGAGGATCATCTTGGAAACAAGTCTGCCCTGATAGATCATATACATAACGGAGGTATCGGGGGAGAAGTCGTTTTCGTCGTCACTTGCAAGAACGTTTTCGGGAATTGCGATTCCGCGGGAGAGGAGAGCCTCTTCCTTTGCAAAAAGAACGTTCTTACCGTTTACTGTTGCCTCAATAAAGCCTGCGCCTGTTTCGAGGATCTGAACGTCCTCGCTGCGTCCCATTTCGATGGTTGCAACCTCAAATACGTCAGCAAGAGGACCGCCTGTTGCGGAGAACACGCTTGCCGCATAATAGAGGACCTTATCGATTCGGCAGTTATTATAAAGACGAACGTTGCGAACCTTTACGTTTACGCTGGGGAACACGTTTACGTCGTCAAAGGAGATAACCTCTGTATCGGAATATTCCTCAACGGAGCCTTCACCGATAATTGTGCAATCGTTATAATAGGCTTCCTTATTTGCAAGATAGAAGGGGAGGAAGCCGATAAGCACTGTAGAAACAGGCATAAGCATCATAAGAGAGATAAATGCTGTTTCAACTGCGGAGCCTACACGGTCTGTAAGAAGAACGTAGAGGCCAATAATAAGAGCAAAAACAACGGAGAGGATCAGAAGAAGAGTTACAAAGGGCTTATCAACTGTTCCGCGGTTGTTTGTTCTCCAGAAATAGCCTTCAACAAAGTCTGTCTTGGCGATCTTTACGATATCGCCGGAGTTGTCCTCGCTAAGATCTGCAACAGCCTGGTTTTCAAGCTTGGAATCCTTTGTGTTAAGACGGCGCATAACGTACTTGGGATTCTTGGATGAAACGATATTGAAGCTGAAGATCTCGCGGCGGTTTGTATAAAACTCGCTTGCAACTACCATAAAGAGGCAGATAGCCGCAGGGAGATTGAAAAGTCTGGGTTCAACGCCTGCATTGATACCGATGCAGATATGTATTGTATTGAGCGCAGCGGCAACTGATGCAACGAACGCCATACTGGAAGCCGTTATCTTAAGAGCGAAAAGGTTCTTCGCGCCTGCAACAACAGAGGGGAATGCCAGCGCAACAAGGAAGAACAGCATCTGGAGACCAAGCATCACGTATACAACAGGATAATACTTGGGATCCGCAAAGCCGCTTACCTGATAGCCGAATACGGGAAGGTTTTCATAGAAGAAGATAGCAATTGTAAGAATCGCTGCCAGAGCGAGACGGACAAGGCCCCACTTATTCTTCTTTGTGTATTCAATGGCGATCTTTCTGTTCTGGCTCATATCTGTATATTCGCCGGGACCGTAGTGCTCCGCCTTATCTACCCATTCCTCCTGTTCGGCAATGAAGTCGTCAGTTACTTCAACCGCGCCTGTTTCGCCCATGCTCTTAACAAGCTCGTCCTCCATACCGAGAGCAACCATAAGACTGATGTCTGTGCTGCTGAGCTCGTCAGAAACCTCGTGCTTCTCACTCATAACCTCGGAAACAAGGTTTTCAAAGTCTGTTATTTCGTCGTATTCAACGGGCTCGCTGAGGTCTGCGGCATCCTCCTCAACAACAACTGCTTCCTCAAGGGGGTCGTTGTCAAAGTCGTCGCTTGTTTCTGCAACCTCAAGCACGTTGATAGTGTCGATAGTGGACATTGTCTGCTGGAAGGGTGCCTCTGCATATCCTGCATAGTCCTCACCTGCGTATTCAAGCGCGCCATCCTCGTCGGAAAGCTCGGCAAATACGTCCTCAAGAGCAGTGTCTTCAGCGGCAGGCTCATCAAATGCGGGAGCTTCTGCAAGGTCGTCAAATGCAGAAAGGTCTGCAAGGTCCTCAAATGCGGGAGCTTCCTCAAACGCCGCCATCTCCTCAAGGATAGCCTCCTCTGTGAGCGCGCTCTCCTCAAAGGACATTTCGGGGATCTCGTCAATGAAATTCTCAAGATTGGGCTCGATAGCAAAGGCATCAGCCACAACTGTTTCTTCAAGAGAGCCCGCTACCTCCTGACTATCCTCAAACACGTCGAGATCGGGAGCAACAAGCTCATCTGCGGGAGTGACAGCCTCGGGAGCAGTAACCTTCTCCTCTGCCTCCTTGCCTGCGCGAAGTCTTCCGAGCAAGCTCTTGGCAGTTATTTCTTTATTATTCTTGTCAGCCATAATTTCTCCGTTTCAGCCGCTTTTGCGGCGTTCTGTTTACAAATAAATTGGGATTCTGACTCGCTTTAAAAAGCTATATCTCAAGAGTGCTGGATTCTTGCCGCGTGGCAAAGAATTACAGACGCTGCTGTGGATACGTTCAGTGAATTTACCTTTCCGTACATAGGAATGGAAATAAGGAAATCGCATTTTTCCTTAAGCATCTTACTGACTCCTGCGCCCTCGCTGCCGAAAATGATGGCCGCGGGAACCTTGAAGTCCGCCTCGTAATAAGGAGTTGCTCCTGCTTCGGATGCGAACACCCAGAGACCTCTCTTCTTAAGGACCTCAATGGTGTGAGAAAGGTTTGCAACCTTAGCGATAGCCATATGCTCAATAGCGCCGGCCGATGCCTTAGCTACAACGCTTGAAAGACCTGCGCTGCGGCGCTTGGGAATGATGATTCCGTGAGCACCTGCGCACTCTGCGCATCTGATGAGCGCGCCCAGATTTCTGGGGTCCTCTATACAATCCGCTATAACCACAAGAGGTGTTTCCCCTCTTTCCTCGGCAATAGCAAGGATGCCTTCAATATCCGTATACTGCTTCTGAGCAGCAAATGCAACCACGCCCTGATGGTTTACTCCCTCGCAAAGGCTGTCAAGCTTTTCGCCTGAAACCTCAATAACGGGGATGCCTCGGCTGATCGCCTCTGTTACTATAACGACGATAGAGCCTTCTCTTGCGCCGCTCTTCACAAAGAGCTTGTCAACACTGCGGTCGCTTCGAAGAAGCTCGCGAACTGCATTTCTGCCTGCAACGATGCTTGTTTCCTCCTGTTCGCTTGCCTCGCCTGAGAATGCATCGAGAGGAATGATGTCCTCATCGTCGTAATCGTATACGGGCTTAACGTAGTTTCCGCCGAAGCTCTTAACGTCGGAAAAGGAATCGCGGTTATCTCTGCGGCCGCCATTATAGCCTCCGCGCTTATTGTTATTATTTCTCGGCTTGTTCTGAGAATAATTCTTCTTTTCACCGCCTGCGCGATTTGAAGAATAGCTCTTTTCAGAATCAAACTGCTTTTTTTCAGGGCGCTTGCCGTTACCCTGCGGGCGCTTGCCGCCGTAACGATTGCCCTGCTTTTTCTGCTTGTTTTCTTCCATTATCATTCCATAGCGCAAATATTTTCGCGCTTTCGCTTTCTTATCTTTATAATAATCGCCTAAAAGGTATAGTACAGGCATTATTATTTACAGTATAACATATTTTTCGCTTCTTGTACATATCTTTTTTTGAAAAAATCTTCTGCTAATTTATAACTGCCTTGATTTTAAGGGGGAATTGTGGTATATTTAAGATAGATAATTATATTTGTTTATATACGGAGGAAATTATGGACAAGAATACTGTGCTTTCTCTGCTTTGTGAAATCAAAAAGGCAGAAAAGGAAGGCAGCGGCAAGCTGCCCCAGAACAGCTTTTATCTTGACTACGACAAGGTAGTTTGCTGCAAGCGCGAAATCGGCGAAAGCAGATTCCCCTACGACTCTGACGGCCTCGTAGTGTGGCTCCGCTCCACAGGCTTTATCGATGCGCTTGAAAGTACGTTCAACATTTTCAAAACTGCCAACTTCGGCGAAGAATCTGCAGTTAGCTTCTACGGCGCTGTAAAGAATGCTGACGGCGAGTTCGCTCCCGTTTCCATCACAGGCGCTTCCCGTCAGGCTATGGAAAAGAACGTTTCCCGTTATATCGTATACGGTCTCAAGAGCGCTTACTGCATCGTTGAGCAGGGCGATATGGTATTTGCCCTTCGTCTCCACCTTGACAGCGCTAAGCACATCCACTTCACTCTTATGGGCATCAACCAGTCCGACGCTACAAAGGAATTTTACCTTGCTTCATTTATGGAAGCTATGCTCAGAAACAACGAGTTTGAAAAGTTCTGGGACCGCCTTACAAAGTATGCTACAAGATACGAAAACGGCACAACAGTTCTCAGAAGTAAAAACGGAGCTAAGTACGACAGCCTTGTTGTTGGCAAGAAGGTTACAGAAGGCGTTGCTACAAAGATCAGCAGCACAACTGCAAGAGTTGACTTCCTTGGCGCAAAGGGTCTTTCCATTGCAAACTCCGAGGCGCTTCGCCGCGGCTACTTCAGAAAGGAAGCTTCCAATACTGCTACAACTGACCTTCCCTGTAATGCTGACATCTTCCATATGACAGCCGGCGCAGGTGAATCTGTTCGTGTTGACTACGAGCTTGTTCTCTGCTATAACGAGGCTGACGTTGAAAAGTATCTTGATCTTGAGATCAATAAGGACGCAATCGACGCTGAGCTTGCTGAGATCGAAGCAAAGGAAAAGGGCGCATTTGATAACCTTAAGGTTCGCTTCAACGGCTGGAAGGGCGAAAAGTTTGATGCTGAAACGTTCAACAAGTTCTTCCGCAGCGTTCAGAAGCAGACAAGCGTTTGCGCACACGGTAAGAACTACGCAGGCTCCTACCTTGGTATCCGCGACGTTTTCCAGCAGCTTGAGGGCGCGCTTATCTGGCAGAGAGAGCTGAGCCGCGAAAAGATCCTTAACGCGCTCAACTGTATCCTCGTTACAGGCCGTCCCCCCAGAATGTTCTCCGTTCCCGATGATCCCACAGCTCCTGTTCCCGTATCCCTTGAAAAGTATATCGACCAGGGCGTTTGGGTAATCTCCACAGTTTATACATACCTTGCTTATACAGGCGACTATTCCATCCTCGATGAGGTTTGCGGATATATCGAGGCAGGCGAGGACGAGATCTGGACAAGCGCTAAGAGAAGCGCTGAGAAGGACACAGTTCTTGACCACCTTATCAGAATCATGAACTACCTCCTCTCCAAGATCGACCACGAATACGGTACAGGCTGCGTTCGTGTTCTCTTCGGCGACTGGAACGACGCTCTTGACGGACTTGGCGATCCCGAGGTTCCCGGCGAAGAGGAATTCGGTTCCGGCGTTACTGTAATGGCAACACTTCAGTTCTACCAGAACTGTCGCGAAATGATCGAGATCCTTACAAGAATTAATAAGCATACAGAGCTTTGCGAAACATACGCAAATGCTGCTTCCGCTATTGAAAAGGGACTTGAGGAGCACGCTATCGTTACAAACGATAAGGGCGAGAGAAAGATCATCCACGGATGGGGCGATAAGATCGGCTATAAGGTTGGCTCTTGGTGCGACCCCGACGGCGCAGCTCGTTACAGCCTTACATCCAACTCCTTCTGGGCTATCACAAAGTTCCTTACACGCGATCCTTCCCTTAAGGCATCCATTATGAACTGTATGGACGCTGTTTCCTCCAAGTACGGTCTCAAGACCTTCGACGTTGCATTCCCTGCTGACTGCAAGGGCGTTGGCCGTATTGCAAACATCGTTCCCGGTACGTACGAAAACTCCTGCGCATACGCTCACGGAAGCCTCTTCGGTACAATGGCTCTCTTTGAAATGGGCGAAGGCGAAAGAGCTTGGAGCGAGATCGAAAAGACAGCCGTTATCACTCACGATAACTGCACAATGTCCACGTTCGTAATGCCCAACTCCTACTGCGAAAACGCAGACTACGGTATGGACGGCGAATCCATGGGCGACTGGCATACAGGTTCCGGCGCGGTTCTTGTAAAGGAAACTATCCGCTACGGCTTCGGTATCCATCCCAACCTTGAAGGCCTCAGAATCCAGACTCCCGCATACTTCCCTGCTGAAAGCGGCGAGATCACGATCAACGTTAAGAACTCCAAGGTAACTCTCTCTTATGAAAATAAGGGTCAGGGTAAGCGTACAGTTGAAATTAACGGCGCTGAAGGCTACACAGAAACATTTGATAGCCTTATGAACACACCTACATTCTTCCTCCCCGAGAGCGGAATGAGCGACGTTGTTACAATCAAGATCTGCGACTAATTTAATATAAAGAAAGCATCCCACAATGTGGGATGCTTTCTTTCGTTGTAGGGGAGGATAATATCCTCCCGCAATTAAAATAGCCAACTATTTAAAACGGGAAGATGATATCTTCCCCTACGGTGGGTAAACCGCTCAACGACATTTTGTCGTATATAAAGCCTTCCCTTATGAAAGGGAAGGAAAAAACAGGCGAACGCAGTTCGCCCCTACGGGACAGACTTAAGATTTTGACTGCCCCGTAGGGGCGTTCTTTGAACGCCCGTTTGAAACATATGATATGTTAATGGCGGACGACCATTGGTCGCCCCTACGGTGGGTAAGCCGCCAAACTAAACAATTCAGATTCAAGCTTCACATCTCATCCACTAACGAAGTGGTTCGCCCCCTTCCCTTCCATAAGGGAAGGCAAAAGCGGCGATCAATGCTCACCCCTACAATCTTTATCCATTCTGCATTCGTAGTAAACGCCTGTGTGCCGCACCCTATTTTACACAAACAAAAAACCGCCGAAACGGTCGGCGGTTTTAGTTTTGACAGGAATTTATATATCAATTAAGTATATAAGATTACTGCTGCTTCATAGCTGCGAAGCATTCGGAGCAGTAAACAGGTCTGTCGCTTGTGGGCTGGAAAGGAACCTTAGCTTCCTTACCGCACTGTGCGCAAACTGTTGTGAACATTTCCTTCTGCGCTCTTGCAGCATTCTTTCTTGCATCACGGCATGTCTTGCATCTCTGGGGCTCGTTCTGGAATCCCTTTTCAGCGTAGAACTGCTGCTCGCCTGCTGTGAATACGAACTCGTTGCCGCAATCCTTACATACTAATGTCTTGTCTTCGTACATCTTTTTTACCTCATCTGGTGTAATAATATTTTGCGCCCTCAACGGATTTAAACCGCACCTTTGAATACCCTATGTAAACAACGCTCTTATTAAGCTATTCGGACATATATCACAAGCTTTCGCTTTATGAACTTTTATAGCAGAACCGCTATCTATCAGGAAATTCTAACGCCTTGACCTTTTCTTTGATCCTGTATATAGCGTTGTTTACTGATTTCTTAGACTTTCCAACTGCAATTGCTATTTCTTCAACTGTTTTATCGGACATATACTCGATGAAGACCTGCTTTTCATAATTTGAGAGAACGCCTCCAATGGCTTCCACCAGTCGCTCGGTTCCTGCAGCTTCTGCACCGTCGGACGACTGAAATCCGATATATCGACGCTCTCGGGCAACAACCGCTTTTCTTTCGGCACGACGCTTTCTGCTCATTTCCTTTCGGCGAAGCGAAATGAGCGCATTGCGAATACAAACCTTTGCATATAGCCCAAAGGCTACCTCGCCCTGACTGATATCAAAGCTGAGCGCCGCCTTCAGCAAAGCAGATTCCGCTTCCTTCTCATACTCCTCGCCCGAGCCATCAAATGAACGAACGATGCTCTTTATGAGAGGAGCATATTTTGCCTTAAGAACAGAAAAGCTTTCGTCGTTTCCGCTTTGAACGTCGGCAACGATAACGAAAAGCTCTTCATCTCTATAAGTTTCTTTCTTTTTCTCTGCCATAGTGTTTTTGTCTACATTCACAATTTATGTTAGAACCATTATATCACAATTGTTTATTTTGTCAATAGCTTTTGGGGTATTTTCTAGGAATTGTAAATTAACAATCATTTTTTGTACAAATTCGGCAAAAAAGCACTCGAATTAAGTCGCTCAAAATCGTTTTCATAAGCGATTTTTGTGCATTATTAACAACATTAAAAATCAGCTTTCGAAGAGATAGTTCACGTCTCCCGTGAGAAGTGCAACGATTCCGCGGAAAACCACCTCGGGTCTGTCGGAATAATTATCAAGCATACACTTCAGCTGATACTCACTATCCGCTCTTACTGTGAGGTCCATAAGAACTCCATCCTTATCCTTAATGGAGCAATTAACCAGATATCCGTCCCCATCGGGCTTATAGGTCTGATCAACGTAAGCTCCGCGCTTTGCAAAGCTGAGATGACGCAGGGCGCTGCGATAGCTCTTCTCTCTTACGGAAACCATAAGATTGCCTGAAAGAGCTTCTGCAACGTGGCGGCCTGTTTCGCTGACCTCGTAAAGCACGGGGTCGTCCTCAAGACCTGCCTCCTCCTCGCTGTCGGGTGTTATATCAAGAAGCTTTGCAGCTCTTTTATCTGAAATGATCTCTCTGATGTGTCCTGCATCAACAAGAGAGAAAAAGCACTGAGCAAAATCGAAAAAGTTTACGATTCCATCCTGCATCATTATGGCGCCGATGCTGGGATAATCAAGGGGATATCCGATTTTATCAAGCAAATAAAGAATAAATATTTTAATTTCGTTTTCGTCCTTCAATTGTGTTGCCACAACTATTTCCTCCTAATCCTTAGGGTTTACGGTAAAAAACGGGGGGCAAACGCCCCCCATTTATTTAATTCTTTTGGATTTGATCAAACGCCTGTATTTTCGTTAGCCTCAATGATCATCTTGTAATCCATGTAGTTCTTCATCTTAACACCCTTGAAGTCTGTTGTGCCCCAGAATGATGTCTTGAAGCCGGAAAGAACGCTATCATTGCTGATGTATGCATTCTTAAGGAATACTACGGGGATAACAGGCATATCTTCGAGAAGCTTAGCCTCTGCCTCGTGGAGCTTCTGGCTTCTTGCCTCTGCGCCCTCAGCATCGTAAACCTCGTCCATAAGCTTATCGTAATCCTTGCTTGCATAGCCTGTGATATGGCCGATAATATCATAGTTATCAGATGTCATATCAACGCCGTTACCGGAATACTTTGTTGCGAAGGGAGCGAGAACTGCGTATGCATCGTTTGCAAGAGCCTGCATATCAACTGCGATTACGTCGAAGTCGCCGGACTCGAATGCTTCTGTATGGAGATCCTTATATGTAGAGGATTCGTTTGCGATCTTGGAAGGAACTTCCTTCTTGCCTGTCTTTTCGATCTTAACTGTGAAGCCGAGATCTTCCCAAGCCTTCTTAGCGATTTCAGCTACTGCGAGATCAACCTCATCATCACGGCATGTGATGGAGAATGTTCCTCTTGTAACGCCTGCTTCCTTAAGAAGAGCCTTAGCTGCTGCTGCATCAGCGCTTGTTGCAACAAGGTTGCCTCCGTTTGCTCTGAAGTCATCCTTAATTGTTGCATCAGCAACGCCTGCAGGAACGAGACCTGTTGCAGCATCTGCAAATACGATAGCCTCTGCGATAGCAGCACGGTCAAGAGCAAGAGAGAGAGCCTTTCTTACCTTAGCGTCCTTGAAGAGCTTGTTTTCTGTATTGAAGTAATAAGAATATGTGTTGAGAGCGTTGGAAACAACTGCGCTGTCTGCATATTCGCCACGGCTTGCAAGAGCAATATCGCCGATGTAGTATACGCTTTCAGCTACTGCTTCTGCGAGATTGAACTTTTCAAGCTGTCCAGCCTCATCGCCGTTACTGAAGAGAACGCGGAGTCTGTAAGGAATTACATACTTATCAAGAGCCTGGTTCTTTTCTGTATCACGGTAGTAGTATGCGGAGCGCTCAAGACGAAGCTCACGGCCATACTCGATCTTTCTAACGTCGAAGGGACCGTTTGTCAGCATTGTAGAGGACTTCTTCGCCCAATCCTCGCTCTGGCCAACCTTGTCCTCACGGAGAGGAACAAGCGCAGGGCTTGCGCATGCGCGAAGGAATGCATCTATATCAACCTCATGCTCGAATTCGATTTCAAGCACGTATGTTTCAACTGCGGAAACCTTGAGGTCGTCAACTGTTTTATCACCCATCTTGATATCGCGAGCGTTCTTGATATCGTAGAGGAGGCAAGCTGCATCACTCTTGAAGGAGGGCTCGAGAAGACGCTTCCATGCATATACAAAGTCGTTAGCCTGAACTGTACGACCGTCACTCCACTTTGATTCGCGAAGTGTGATCTGAAGCTTTGTATTGCCGTCGTCATCCAAAAGGAGCTCGTACTTATCCATCATGCCCTTCTTCCAATTGCCGTTGGAATCAAGCACTGTAAGACCCTCAAACATAAGAGTTGTGAGCTGAGCTACAGCGTCATTTGTATAGGACTGTGTGGGGTCGAAATCGTAAATTTCGTCGCCGAAATAGAGAGTTATGATGGAACCCTTATCTTCAGCTTCAAGTGTTGAACAAGAAGCAAGGCTGCAGACTACCATCATCATTGCGAGCATCAGAGCAAGGACTCTTTTCATTGATGTAATCCTCCTAATCACTTTACAAAAAGTCAAGCATTTGCGCATCAAAGCAGAAAATGCCCTTTATATACATTAGATTGTACCATATGTTTCATCTTTTATCAATGGTCTTTTTCGGGATAGGCGAAATATTCATCTAAATGCACAAGAACACGCTTTGTTTTTATAGCAAATTAGCTATTGACCTTTTGATTTTTTAGCTTAAATTTTTACTTTAGGGCATAACGCACCACCCTACAGTAAACACTATAATCATTATACCTCTTTTTTCGTGAAAGGCAATAGCAAAATGAAAATTTCACAAACAAAAAATGTTCGGTGCTCCGCCCCTGTTTCCTGCCCCCATACGGACCTTGCCTGCGAATGCGCTCCTCCGAGCAGCTCAGCCGTCAGCGAGCGATACGTATACGGCTTCAAGGTCCTTGAAACCGTAGTTGAAACAGAGCGGGACCAGCAGGAAACAGGCAGAAAAAGAGGACGCTACACAAGTATTTTCTGCCCCTTTTTATCCGAGCTTTCCCAAGAGGAGGGAGAGCTTTTATCTCTTGCTCTCGCCGCGCTGATAAAGGAGCTTGCAGAGCATCTTGAAATAAAAACAACCGGTGAAGCCTCCATCCTTGTTGCAGGGCTTGGAAACAGGTTTATCACCTCGGACGCCATCGGCCCGAGGGCCGCCGACAATATCCTCGCAACCGCTCATCTTAACCGCGAAAGTAAGGATTTCAAGGCTATTGGAGCTCCCGATATTTCCATAATCATCCCCGGCGTTTCCGCTCAATCCGGATTTGACTCATTTAGCATCATAAGTTCTGCCGCAAAGGCAGCGGAGGCAAACCTTATCATTGCAATAGACGCCCTTGCATCAAGAAGCACAGAGCGGCTTTGCACCACCTTTCAAATATCCGACAGCGGTATCCATCCCGGCTCGGGCATCGGCAATCACAGAACTCCCATCACAAGGGAAACCGTCGGCGTTCCCGTTATAGCAATAGGGATACCGACGGTCATCAGCTCAGCTACTCTTATTTACGACGCCCTGGAAAGCTTCGGACAGAACGTCCTTTCAAGCGACGCCGAAAGGATCATTGACGCCCATCACGGCTTTTTCGTTTCTCCCGGCGACAGCGACACTGTATGCGATGCGGCCGCCGAGATCATTGCAGGAGCGATCGAAAAGGCCTTTCTTGAAAAAATATTTTTTTAATTCCGGTTCTAAAACCGCAAGTTGCTCAATATAAATAATATTAAAAAACACAGGAGCAATAATGCTATGGATATAAACTCAGAGCCCTTGACCCTTTCGCCGCCAACGCCCTCTCCGACGAAAAAACGGAACAATTTGATAAAAAACACCGTTCTCATACTCTCTCTTATTCTGATCCTTGTTTCTGTCACGGCACATATAGGCATCATCGCCGCAGGAATAGGATATCTTTTGCAAGAGGAGAACGAAGGCAGAATCCTCCTTTCTTCAGTCCTGCCCGATTTTTCAAGATCTCCTCAAAAAGAAGAGGAAAAGGAGCAGTCCTCACCCGAGGCAGAGCCCGAAGCACCTGAAACCAAAGAGCCTCAAACGCAGGACCTATCCACAA
The DNA here is from genome assembly GCA_045632025.1 of Candidatus Avispirillum sp. GTDB lineage: Bacteria > Bacillota > Clostridia > Oscillospirales > CAG-272 > Avispirillum. The sequence continues at coordinate 13,184 of JAZQVW010000132.1, forward strand.
AAAACGACCACGGATTTGCTTTAAAAAACGAGACCTCATATAATCCTGATCTTGACGTTCTGTACAACTCCCCTGATCCAATAGAAAAAACAGACAAGCTATACGAAAAATACACGGAGGACGCGCCGCTCGTTCTAATATACCACACTCATACCACCGAAGGATATGCCGATACAAGCACCTCCGGCTCCTACAGAAGTCACGACCCCGAGGGGAATATGCTGGCAATCGGAAAGATACTTTGGTCCGTCCTTGAGGCAGAAGGCATCAAATCAGTCCACCTTACACAAATGTTTGACGCAGAGGACTTTAATTCGGCTTATCCAAGCAGCTCCGAGGCCGTCGCGCAGGCAATGGACACTTACCCCTCCATAAAATACGTTATAGACCTGCACCGAGACAGCATCACGGACGAAACGGGCGCTAATATCAGCGCAAGCTTTACATACAAAGGTACTGAGGCGGCGCAGATGATGTTCGTTGTGGGAACGGACGAGGGAGGAAGCGGACATTCCGATTGGCGTCAAAATCTGACAACGGTCCTTCATCTTCAGGATATGCTATACACCGCCGCCCCGAATTCCGTTCGCCCCATCAATTTGCGAAGCGCCTCCTTTTATCAGGATAAAACCCCCGGAGCAATGCTTGTTGAGGTGGGCTCAAGCGGAAACACTCTCACGGAGGCAAAGAGAAGCGCCGCCGTTTTCGGCTGCACCTTAGCTGAATACATAACGGGGAAATCTGCAAATATTTCTATTGACGATATGCTCTCCGACCTTGACCTAAATTGACCCTTATGCGTTTTCAAAGGAGTTGTGCCCGTTGCGACGAGCGTCTTAGGGCTCTGCCCTAATAACCCGCGATCTTTTCGGAAAAGATCGACAAAACGCGTATTGGATACAGCGAAACATGTTAAGTGCTCCATTGACTTTAGCTGTTTTTTATGGTATTATTTTAATATGTAAATAAAAGTGTCACACCCACTGATAGTTTTCAGTGGGATTTGTGGCGTTATGCAACACGGAGGATACAAAATGGCTGATATTTTCGAGCTGTTTAAGAAAATAGAAAAAGAAAAGGAGCCCAAGGCTCCCATTACTCATATCGTTTGCGGACTTGGCAATCCCGGCGAGAAATATCTTAAGACCCGTCACAACGCGGGCTTTATCGCAATCGACTACATCTGCGAAAAGCTTGGCGCGCGATGCGACAGAGCAAAGTTTAAATCCCTTTGCGGAGAGGCTACCATCGGGGGCAAGCGCGTTCTCCTTATGAAGCCTCAGACATATATGAACAATTCCGGTGAGGCTGTTCGCGAGGCGGCTGATTTCTACAAGATAGCCCCCGAAAACATTATCGTCATCGTTGACGAGATAGCCCTTGCCCCCGGCGCAATGCGAATCCGCTCCAAGGGAAGCGCAGGAAGCCACAACGGTCTCAAGAGCATTATCTATCATCTCGGCGCTGACAATTTCCCCCGAATCCGCATCGGTGTTGGCGAGCGCCCCAACGCGCAGTACGATCTGGCAGATTGGGTGCTCGGAAACCTTTCCGCTGACGACATCGACAACATGATGCAGTGCTTTGAGGCAACCCTTGATTCCATTCCCCTTATCGCCGACAACAAAACCGATATGGCTATGAGCCGCTCAAACGGCCTTAAGCCCAAGGAAAAAACAAATGAATAACTACGATTTTCTCCTCTCCATAATGGCCTCCTCAAAGGAATTCACCGACCTTCGCGATGCCCTTGAGGATGCAAGAAAAAGAGCCAAGCCCCGCCCCTTCACCGTTATCGGTCTTTGCGAGGGCGCAACCCCGTTTTTCCTCTCAGCTCTTGCTGAAAACGAACTGAAAAACGGCCGCAGAGCGCTGTTTATGTTTGCAGGCGAAGGCGATGCCGCAAGAGCGGCCGCATCTCTTCAGTCCTGCGAGATAAACGCCTGCCACTATCCTGCAAAGGATTATAACTTCACGCTTTCAACAACCTCCCGTGACTACGAGCACGAGAGGCTTTTGGTGCTTTCAAAGCTTCTCTTCTCCGACGAGCCTATGGTGGTTTGCACAACCCCCGAGGCCTCCCTTCAGGTGACCATCCCCCCCGAGGAGCTTATCCACCTTACAATAACCATTGCAGAAAATCAGACTCTGGACCTTGCTCGTCTTACCACCGCCCTCTCCCTTGGCGGCTATACAAGAGTTGAGCTTGTTGAGGGCCCCGGTCAGTTTGCCATCCGCGGCGGCATTGCGGATATCTATCCCCCCTCCGACGCTCCCTACAGAATCGAGCTTTTCGGCGACGAGATAGACAGAGTGGGCAACTTTGACCCCGTTACTCAGCGATTCACCGATTATATTGACCGCGAATTGACTATTCCTCCCTGCCGCGAGATAATTCTCGACGAGGAGCGCCGAAATCTTATTAAGGCCTGCATCAAGGCGCAGGCAAACAAGATCCTTAAAAAGGGTCAGCTCTCCCACGCGGTCACAATCCTGAAAGAGGAGCTTACAAAGCTTGAAAACTCCGCAGATATCCCCTTCCTTGATAAATATCTGCCCGTTATATATCCCGATTCTCCCTGCCTTTTCAATTATTTTGACGGGCTTATTATGCTCTCCGATATCAACTCCATCCGCGAGCATATGAAAACAGCGGAGACTCTTACAAACGAAACCATCGCCGAGCTTATTCTCTCGGGCGAGCTTTCAGCCTTCAAGGAGGGCTGCTACTGCAATTCTTTTGATCGCATCGAGGCGGCTCTCGGCGCTATGCCCTCCATCCTCCTTGAATCCTTCTCCCGCTCACATCCCGGACTTACCATCGGAGGAGAATTTTCATTCAGAACACGACACATCCCCTCCTACGGCGGAAACGCCGCGCTTATGCGAGAGGATCTTATCCCTATGGTCAAAAACGGATACAGAGTTGCTCTCCTTTGCGCCAACCCCACGGAGGCTAAAAATATCGCCGCAGAGCTTTGCGACGAGGGCATCTCCGCAGGCATCTGCGAAAGTGAAGTGGGCTACTACGGCGAAAAGAAGCGCACCTATCCCGTTGCCATCCTTCACGGCGAGAGCCTTGCAGGCTTTGAAATGTTCGGCGAAAAATTCGCTATTCTTGACTTTTCGGGAAGCATTTTCGCTTCAGGCGGAAAGAAGAAAATAAGAAAGAGCAAGTCCAAGGGCAAAAAGACAAAGGAGATCCTTTCCTACAGTGACCTTGCCGAGGGCGACTACATCGTTCACGAGGCATACGGCATCGGCCAGTTTATGGGCATTGAAAATATGATCATTGACGGTATGAGCCGCGACTACGTTAAGATCAAATACGCAGGCACGGATCAGCTGTTTCTGCCCGTTGATCAGCTTGACCTTGTTTCCAAATACATCGGCGCAGGCGCTGACACAAATAACGTTAAGCTCTCAAAAATGGGCGGCGCCGATTGGCACAGAGCAAAGAGAAAGGCAAGCGCCGCCGCAAAGGAAATGGCGGCCCAGCTTATCAAGCTTTATGCCGCGCGACGCAGAACAAAGGGCTTTGCTTTCTCAGGCGACGACGATATGAGCCGCCAGTTTGCAGATGCATTTGAATACGAGGAGACCGACAGCCAGATGCAGGCAATTGAGGATATCTTTTCCGATATGGAGAAGGAATATCCTATGGACAGAATCCTCTGCGGCGACGTTGGCTACGGTAAAACAGAGGTTGCCCTCCGCGCCGCCTTCAAGGCTGTGAACGACGGCAAGCAGGTTGCTATTCTCGTTCCCACAACCATCCTTGCCCTTCAGCATTTCAGAACGGCAATCAGCCGATTCCGCGGCTTCCCCGTTTCAATAGATATGCTTTCCCGCTTCCGCACAAAGAAGCAACAGGACCTCTCCCTTCGCAAGCTTGCAAGAGGAGAGACCGATATTATCATCGGAACTCACCGCATCATCTCAAAGGATATTGCATTCCACGATCTGGGCCTCGTTATCATTGACGAGGAGCAGCGCTTCGGCGTTGCACAGAAGGAGCGCCTGAAGGAGATAGCCATCGGCGCCGATATGCTGACTCTCTCCGCAACCCCCATCCCCCGAACCCTTAATATGGCTATGGGCGGCATCCTTGATATGAGCGTTCTTGACGACGTTCCCGGTCTTCGCTCACCCGTTCAGACCTACGTTTGCGAGCACGATGAGGAAATGATAGTTGAAGCTATCAATCGCGAGCTGCGCCGCGGAGGTCAGGTGTTCTATCTCAACAACGACGTTGAATACCTCTACACCCTTGCAGGAAAGCTCTCAAAGGCGCTTCCGGAGGCGCGTATCGCAATTGCTCACGGTAAGCTTGACCGCGAAGACTTAGAGGACATCTGGGCTGAAATGACAAGAGGCGAAATTGACATTCTCGTTTGCACCACAATTATCGAAACAGGCGTTGACATTCCCAATGCCAACACCCTCATTATAGAAAACGCCGATCGCTTCGGCCTCTCTCAGCTCCATCAGATAAGAGGACGAGTTGGACGCTCAAACCGCCGAGCATATGCTTATTTCACCTATCCCAAAATGAAGCAGCTGACTGAAATTGCCGACAAGCGACTTCAGGCGCTCCGCGAATACGCGGCGTTCGGCGCAGGCTTCAAGATCGCAATGCGCGACCTTGAAATACGCGGCGCAGGAAATCTCCTTGGCAGCGAGCAGCACGGAAATATGGAGAGCGTTGGCTACGATATGTACGTCAAGCTCCTTGAGGAGGCTGTTCTTGAGGAAAAGGGCATAGAAAAGAAGCCGAGGGCAGAATGCGGCGTTTCCGTCAGAGCAGACGCTCACATCCCCAAGAGCTATATCAAGGATCAGGCTCAGCGAATGGAAATGTATCGTAAGATAGCAAGGATCCGCGACGACGACGACTTCTCCGATATGATAGACGAGCTTTGCGACCGCTACGGCGAGCCCCCCAAGGCCGCCTACACTCTCTGCAGGATCGCCCTTGTGCGCGGTCTCGGTATCGCCGCAGGCTTTGATAAGATAGAGGAGCGCGATAAGGAAATTATGTTTACAGGTCAAAATCCTCATCTCACCGCAGTGCAAGCTCTTGCAAACAAATACCCCGGCAGCGTTCGTATGACCCTCGGGGCGTCCCCCGTTATCGTAGTTAAAAAGCAAAAGGGCAAGCAGACCGTTGACCTTATTTGCGAATTGTTAACCGAATATATACAAATAACTTCATCTGTGATGTAGAATTTAGATGAAAAATAGTATATAATATAGGTTGGATAATTTTATAGCTAAGGATAAATTCTATGAAAATATTAAAAATATTTGCTTCTATTCTCCTTTGCGCCTGCCTTCTGGCTTCCTGCACGGGAGATTCAAGCAACGTGGTCATAAGCGCCGAGGGCACTCAAAGCGCCGATATAACCGCAAATATGTATCACTATTGGGCAAGCACAAGCAAGGCCAATTTTATGAATTCTTATACGGATATTAAGGATACTGAGGAATTCTGGCAGAGCGAATACGAGGACGGCAAGACATATGCACAGTATCTTGATGCCCTTGTGCTTGAGGATATAAAAACAACGGCGGTTTGCCTCTCTCTTTATAACGAGATGCGCCTTTCTCTCACAGAGTCTCAGAAGCAGTCCATCGACCGTGAGCTTGATGGCTATCTCACAGAATATGCGGGAGGAAACAAAAACACTCTAAACCGTGCCCTCTCCGTTTTCGGCGCAAACCTTTCCATTTTGAGAGAAATCAAGGAGGCCGAGGCAAAGAGAACTCTCGTTTTCGACTTCCTCTATTCCGAGGGCGGCGAAAAGGCTCTTTCCACCGAGGACTACGAAAGCTATTATCAGGACAACTATTACCGCTTCCAGGTGATATATATCAACAACAAGTTTGACTACGAAAAGGATGCCGACGGCAAATATATGACAAACTCCGACGGCACTTATATGACTCACGCACTCACAGGAGATGCCCTTGACAAGAAAAACAGCGATATCAAGGCTGTACGCGACGGCATTGCCGCAGGGGAGGACTTTGATGCCCTCTACAACACCTATTCCGAGCAGAAGTCATACAAAAACGGATACTATTTCACCGCATCCGATTCCTATTCAAACGCTATTTTCTATAAGCTTATTGCGGATATCGCAGAGATCGAGGTTGGCGAGACCACCACGTCCGAATACGATTCCGGCACTTATATTATGAAGCGCCTGCCCCTTGACGAGGGCGCGTGGAACAACAGCGCAAACAAGGATTTCTTCGGCTCATTTGAGGCCCTTGCCTCAAACGCCGCGTTCCGAATTTTCACATCCCAGCAGTTTGACCGACTGACAGTTGACACCGAGCTTATTTCTGATTATTCTATTGCGAAAATAAAGTCCAATAACCTGTTTTAAGGTTACATAAAGGATCGGTTTTAAATGAGTAACGATATTAAAAGCATAAAATCAAAGCTTCAAACCTCAATAGACAAGGCGGCTGAGGCGAAGAAGGTTTCTGAGGAAGCCAAGGTCGTCCGAGTGGCAGAGCGCCAAAGAATTGAGGAAGAAGAAAAGATAAAAGAAGCAGAGCGCCAAAAGCGCGAGGCTCTTCTTGCAGCCGAAGCGCGCCGACGCAAGCAGGCTATGCTCGTTCGACAGGCCCGTCTTGCCGAGGAGGCAAAAAGGCTTGAGGAGGAAAGGCTTCGCGAGGCGGCTCGTCTTGCTGAGGAAGCAAGAATCCGCGAGGAGGAAAGACTTCGCGAGGAAGCTCGCCTTGCCGAGGAAGCAAGACTCCTCGAGGAGGAAAGACTCCGCGAGGAAGCTCGCCTTGCCGAGGAAGCAAGACTCCGCGAGGAGGAGCGCAAAAAGGAAGAGGCACGCCTTAAAAAGGAAGCACTTCTTGCTGAAAAAGCCCGACTCAAGGAAGAAGAAAGACTAAAAAAAGAAGCTGAAAAGGCTGAAAAAGCTAAGCTTTTGGAAGAGGCTCGCCTCAAGAAGGAAGCCGAGGATGCCGAAAAGACTAAGCTTTTAGAAGAGGAGCGCCTCAAAAAGGAAGCTGAGGATGCCGAAAAGGCTAA
>JAZQVW010000133.1:0-6396 GCA_045632025.1 Candidatus Avispirillum sp.
CACTTCCTTATAAGCCTCGTTTTTCTGAACCTCAGCCATAATAGCGCTGTAATCGTCAACGGGGAGATAGATGTTTCTTGTTCTCTTGATACCCATCTTGGAAACGTAAACGATGTTAAGCTCTGTGTACTGAACGTATTCCTCTTCCTTGTCGGGAATATATTCACCATATCCATAGACATAGGAGTAGAAGTCGCCCTTCTTGGAATGCTCGTTGTTGATCTTAAGGAAATCCGTTGCGATCTTGATGGCGTCTCTGTCCTCAATACGGATCTGACCTGCCTTTTCAAGGGCATACTGATTGAAGCTCATCTGGCGGTAATATTCGTTTGTGGGATTTTCAATATAGATCGCCTCAACGTCCTCAGCCTCAGGTGTGTAGGAGTGAACGTATGCCGCGCATCCGTATGCAATGCCGATAATAAGAACGTTCAGCACTACGAGGATCGCAAGGCCGGGGAGAGTAGATTTGAGAGTTTTAAATGTCTTCTGAGTAATAAGCTCGTATGCGAAATAGATGATTATGGCAACGATGTAGAACACAACGGCTATCTCAAATTCAAATCCGCAGATCACAGCACAGGTAACCGTGCCGCTGATAACGAGACCAACGCAGATTCTGATAATGTGGTGCATCAGCTTGCCGGGAGCAGAATGTCCTGCTGTTTCGCTCTTTCTGCGAGTGAAGAGGTAAGCCGCAAGAGCCGCATAGCAGATGGCAACGAAGATAGAGTAGATATCGCTTGCCATATTGTCTGTCAGCGTATCAAAGTCGCCCCAGGAGAACAGTCTGTAAACAAGGTTAACAAGGGCGTTATAATCTGTGCCGAAGATGCCGAAATGTCCGTCGATAATAGGAGCGATCTCAGCCATTGCAAAGGTCACGATAGTGATAAGCAGGCGGGGAAGGAAGAGAAGAAGTCCTGCCGCCGTAACGTTTGCAAGAGGTGTGCCGGTCAAGCTCATTGCGGCGATAATGCCGAAAACGAGCATAAGCACGTATGCGAGGATGGTCAGGAGAGCATCTCCCATACCCGAAAGGTTAACTATGAAGACCTTAGGCATCAGCGCGTACGTCATAATAGTGAGTCCGCAGGTGATAACTGTGATCGCCGCAAGCCAGGTAAGAACGGAGGCGGCGAAGCTGAAAAACATACAGGAGCGCTTGTAGGGGAGGGAATGATAAAAGTCGGAAGCGCTTCTTCTGTTAAAGGGATTGAAGAGAATAAAGGTGAAGATGGGGGCGGCAACAAGGGCTATAACGAATACAAATCCGCACATTTCCTCAAATCTTACGACCTCGGGGGAGAGATCCATATAGGGATTATCAACGATCTCTGCACGAGCTACAAAATTAACGTATTGAACTACGGGAACGGCAATGCCGATAAGGAGAAGGATGGCAAGGAATATTGCGCCAACGATCTTCAGCTGGCGGAGGCCTTCAACGTAAAGTCCGCGTGAAAACAGTTTATTTTTCATTGCTTTTTCGTCCTTTCTTTAAGATCAATCAAGGTTAAAGCTATATCCAAGCGCTTCCATTTCATAGGTGAAGACTTCCTCAAGGGTGAGGGGAAGAACGTCAAGAAGGATGGGGTTCAGCGCTGAAAGTCGCATAACGGTTTCGCTTCTGTCTCCGCGAACGATCATATTTGTAACGGAGCCGTGGCGAGTTGAATGAACGATGTCTATTCCGCTAAAGAGATCATTTGTGTAGTCTTCGCGGAAGGCGATCTGGATCTTAAACTGAGAGGTTTTAAGATTCTGAACGTCGCTTTCAAGAACAAGTCCGCCGCGGTGGAGAAGGGCAAGCTGATCGCAGGTGTCCTCAAGCTCACGCAGTGAGTGGGAGGTGATGATGGCGCTTGCTCCGCGGTCAACAACGTCCTGGCAAATAAGCTTTTTGATATAGTTTCTCATAACGGGGTCAAGTCCGTCGAAGGTTTCGTCAAAGAAAATATAATCAGGCTTTGCCGCAAGAGCAAGGATGGTGATCGCCTGTCGTCTCATACCCTTTGAGAAGGTGTTGAGAGTCTTCTTTGTGTCAAGTCCCAGATCATTTGCAAGCTCCTTGAAGCGGTTATAGTCAAATCCGGGATAGATGGAGCGATACATTGTCGCCATACGCTCCATTGTTGCTCCTGCAAGATAGAAGAGATCATCGGGAACGTATGCGATTCTTGATTTTATGGAAGGATTTTCGTAGATAGGCTCTCCGTCCATTTCCGCAATACCTTCGTCAGCCTTATAAACGCCGGATATAGCTCGAAGGAAGGTTGATTTACCTGCGCCGTTTGAGCCGACCATACCGTAGATGCAGCCGTCCTGAATGGTGCAGCTGATATTATCAAGGGCGATAAAATCGCCGAAGCGTTTGGTTAAGTTTTCAGTTTTGATCATTGATTTTGCCCATACCTTTCTTTAGTTTTTTGTCTGCTGAGAAAGTCCCGTCTCAACAGCGGCTTTTATCTCGTCAATTGAAACTCCGGAGAGGGAGAGCTCGCGCACAAGCTCGGAAAGCTCAGAGAGCTTCTTTTTTCCCGCCTTGTGAATAGCATCGCCTGCAGTTTCTGCAATGAAGCAGCCCTTGCCGGGAACGCTTTTGGCGACACCTCTTGCGTCAAGCTCGGAATAAGCCTTTTGTATTGTGTTGGGGTTTACGGAGAGCTCAATTGAAAGGCTACGAACTGAGGGCAGTTGATCCCCCGCATTCATAATTCCAATAGAAACAAGCTTTTCAACCTGCTCAATTATCTGCTCATAAACCGGAGTTCGTGACATTCCGTCTATTCGGAACATAATTACCTCCTACTTTTGTATAGAAATATTTCTGTTTTAACTGTACTATGTGTCTTAGTACAGTTATAGTATAAATCGGATTTTTTTGTTTGTCAAGGGGGTTTTGGGAAAAATTATATTGCATTAATTGGAGGCGCATAACAAAAAATCCCACAAACCATGGAAGTGGTCTGCGGGATTTTGATATGATAGGCAAAAGAAACGATTGTGCCAAGCCTTCTCCAGTGGGAGAAGGTGGCAGCCGTAGGCTGACGGATGAGGTGTCTTGGTTTGTGATGAAATTGATAGCGCATAATAAAAAATCCCACAAACCATGGAAGTGGTCGGTGGGATTTTGATTTTATAGGTAGAAGATGCGATTACGCCAAGCCTTCTCCAGTGGGAGAAGGTGGCAGCCGTAGGCTGACGGATGAGGTGTTCTATAATGATTTTAAATCCGAAAAATCCAAACCAAGATTTTTTAAAATATCTATAGTTACTGATCTGAAATTATTTCTTACACTATCATTAGAATATCTAAGCACTTTAATCCTCCACTCAGATAGATATGCATCTCTTTGAGCATCATCTTTTTTGTGTTCGAGAGACAAATGCTGGCGTCCGTCGATCTCAATGACGATCTTTTTCTCTGCTATATAAAAATCTACTATAAAATTCTCTATGTTATGTTGCCGCTTAACGGTATAGGGGAGTTTTTTGAGAAAATCATACCAAAGATGTTTTTCTTCAGGTGTCATATTTTTGCGTAACTCTCTCGCATTAGAAACAAGATTTTTATTATATGGTATCATTTTTGACTCCTCATCCACCGCCGGGGCGGTCCCCCTTCTCCCACAGGAGAAGGCAAATTTTTAAACCGATTCTTCAGACAAGGTAGTAAACTTAGTATACTGACCGAGCCAGCCCATCTGAACCGTGCCCGTTGAGCCGTGACGGTTTTTGGCAACGATGACCTCGGCAACGCTCTGAGCGTCAGTCTTGTCCTTATAATATTCATCGCGGTAGAGGAACAGAACGATATCCGCGTCCTGCTCGATAGCACCGGAATCTCGAAGGTCGGAAAGCATAGGACGCTTGTCCGTTCTTGATTCGGGGCCTCGGGAGAGCTGTGCGCAGCAGATAACGGGCACGTGGAATTCCTTTGCCATAAGCTTTAAGTTTCTTGAAATTTCAGAAACCATCTGAACTCTGTTATCTATATGATGCTCACTTTCCATAAGACCGAGATAGTCGATAACAACAAGGCCGAGATTTTTAACTCTTCTCAGCTTTGCCATCATTCCTGCAACGGTCATACCGGGAGTGTCGTCAATGAGGATCTCACATTCGGATAATTCGGAGGATGCATGTGCAAGCTTTTCCCAGTCCTCTGCATTTAATTCTCCCGAGCGCAGGTGATAGCTATCAACAAGCGCTTCGCTTGAAAGCAGACGGGAAACCAGCTGCTCTGCCGACATTTCAAGAGAGAAAACGCAAACAGCCTTTTTTGATCTCTTGGCGGCATTAATTGCAACGTTCATTGTGAACGAGGTCTTACCCATACCGGGGCGGGCGCCCACAAGCACAAGGTCGGATTTACCCATACCAACAAGCACGCGGTCAAGTCCTGAGAAGCCCGTTGACATACCGAGAGTTTCCTCTTTATTTGTCATCAGATTCTGCAGGTTGTCGTAAACTCGCAGCAGGGCATCCTTAATATGTACAAAATTCTTATTTTCCTTTTGCTCGGCGATAGCGTATATTTTGCTCTCAGCCATTTCAATAAGGCGCTGAACGTCGTCCTGCTCCTTATAGGCTACGTCGGTTATCTCCTCAGTTGCCCCGATAAGGGAGCGGAGCACGCTTTTGTCGCGCACTATCTGCGCATAGTCCTTCGCGTTTGCGGCTGTGGGAACAAGGTCAACGATGAGTCTGATATAGTCCTTTCCGCCTGCCTCGTCGTAAACGCCCTCGCGAACCAGTTCGTCGATCAGCGTTACAACGTCAATGCTTTTTGAGCGGAGAAACATTCCCTGCATTGCAGAATATATTCTGCGGTGCTCCTCAAGATAGAAGTCCTCGGAGGAGATCATTCCTGTGAGCGTATCAAGAACTGCAGGATTTATGAGAACAGCACCGAGAACGGATTGCTCTGCCTCAAGCGAAAAGGGCATTCGCCTTTCCAGCTCAATGTTCATCTTATATGTCCTTACCTTTCTTTATAGGTTTGGCTTATTCGCAAACAACAAGATTGATCTTGCCGTGGATCTCGGGATAGAGCTTAACGTCAAGTGTGTATGCGCCGAAGGTCTTGATAGTTCCGTCAACTGTGATCTTTCTGCGGTCAACCTCAAGGCCGTGCTGCTTCTTTAATTCTTCTGCAACGTCGCTTGTTGTGATGCTTCCGTAGAGTCTGCCGTCAGCGCCGGCGGAAGCCTTGATCTTAACTGTTACAGCCTCAAGCTTTCCTGCAAGCTCTCTTGCGGCTGCCTTGTCCTGCTCGATCTTAAAGAGACGAGCGTCCTCTTTATTCTTTGCATCGGACATAGCCTTTGCATCTGCTTCAACTGCAAGCTTCTTGGGGAAAAGGAAGTTTCTTGCGTATCCGTCGGATACGTTGATGATCTGATCCTTCTTGCCCTTGCCCTTAACGTCTGCTAAAAGTAATACCTTCATTTTTATATACCTCTTTTTAACTTACTTTTTCATTTTTTCGTTTGCATCAAGATGCTTATCGATGGCGGCCTTCAGCTTCTTTTCAACCTCGGAAACCTTTTCGCCAACGATTCTTGCGCCTGCCGCGTCGTAATGTCCGCCGCCGCGAAGCTCCTCAAGAATGAGCTGAACGTTGATGCTTCCCGTTGATCTTGCTGAAATATGGATCTCGTCACCGATGGGGACGATTGCAAAGGACGCCTTAACTCCCTCAACCGTGAGAAGGCGGTTAGCCGCCTTTGCCGCGGGGATCTTATCCTTTAATTCGCATTCGCCCATTGCTGTTGCAATAGCGCAAACGTTTTTATAAATTTCAATATTTGTGTGGAATCGAAGCTCTCTCCGGAATTCGTCAAGGTCTGTCTTAAAGAATTCCTGCACCTCACCAACGTCGGCTCCCATGGAGCGGAGATAGAGGGCGGCGGAGAAGGTTCTCGTTCCTGTGTTTTTTGTGAACTGATTTGTGTCAAGCAGGATGCCTGCCAGCATAAGGTCGGCTTCCTTGGGTGTGAGGCTCTCGGGGGGGAGAACCTGCTCAAGCATTTCGGAAACCAGCTCACTTGCGGCTGATGCTGCAGGCTCGATATAGGTAATGATATGCTCTTTTTCAAAATCAGCTGTTTTTCTGTGGTGGTCAACCACGATGATGTTGTTGCAGTTATCGTAGAGCGCGGCGCTTTCAAACTGCATTTTGTTTGAAACGTCGGTGATGATAAGGAGAGTTCCTGAGTTTACAAGGTCGAGAGCGGAAGCGCTGTCAATGAAAACGCCCTTATAATCGGGAAGCTCGTTTATCCATTCAAAGCATTTTGCAATACCGTTATCATTGGGGTTTGCAACGATATTTACGGGAACTCCGCAGAACATTGCAAGGCGCGCAAGGCCAACGGCTGAGCCCATAGC
>JAZQVW010000134.1:0-3507 GCA_045632025.1 Candidatus Avispirillum sp.
TAACGTTTTCCCCAGACTCCTTGGAAATAATGCAATCAAAGAGCTTTGCGGCAAAGACATTCTTATGGGCAAGCATTCTCACGCCTATATCATTGACGGACCCGAGGGCAGCGGCAAGCATACTGCCGCTCTGCAGATAGCTATGGCGATCCTCTGCTCTAAAAAAGGCAAGGACGGTCATTCTCTTCCCTGCGGAGACTGCTCATCCTGTGCAAAGATAGAGGCGGGCTACTCAACCGACGTGCAGTTTATAAACCGCGGAAGCGCAGCAACTATTCAGGTTGACGTTATCAGAAATATGCTTCAGGGCGTAAGCTATCCACCCGATGACGGCGACTATAAAGTTTACATAATCGAAGAAGCGGAGAAGATGAACGACAAGGCGCAGAATGCACTTTTGCTTACCCTGGAGGAGCCGCCCGCTCACGTTATTTTTATCCTTTTGACAACGGATGCTCTGTCCCTTCTTGAAACCATCAGAAGCCGAGCTCACATCGTAAAAACTGAAATGCTTTCAGCTCCCTTCATTCTGGAAAACCTCCACAGACTCAGACGTGAGGGTAAGATAACGGAAAGGGACGATGAAAAACTGAAGATCGCCGCATCCGCGGCATCAGGCTCGCTGGGATGCGCTATAACGCTCTGCAGCAAGACTGACGCTTCTCCCCTTCTCAAATTCAGAGAGGTTGCAGACAAACTTGTATATCACCTTGTTTTTGCAGGCTCTGCCGAGGCTATGAGCTTTTGCAGGACTCTTGATTACAAAAGAAACGAATGCGAGAGCATACTTTATTTTGCTATGAGCGCCATAAGAGATTATATTGCGCTAAAAAACGGCAACCAAAGCACTCTTTTCTTTACCGATACAGAAAAGGCTCACGCCGACGCCGTTAAAACAACCATTCCCCGTTTGCTTAGCATCTTCAAGCTCCTTGAGGCAGCACAGGAGGATATTTGCCGTAGAAACGCCTCTATCCAAACGGTGTTCTGTACTATGGCGGCAAATGCATGGAAGGAAAACAGATAATTAATACAAAGGATATATATTCAAAATGGAAAATCAGAACAACAAAGATATAGAGCTTGAGGCTGAGGTTGAACTCCCCTCAGAGGTTGAGGTTGTTGGAGTTAAGTTCAAGGCCGCAGGCAAAACATATTATTTTTCTCCCGAGGGAATGAAATTCAACCTTGATGACAAGATCATCGTTCGCACCTCAAGAGGCATCGAATTCGGATTCGTAGCTTGCGAAAACAAGATCGTTTCCTCATCCGAGATCGTTCCTCCCCTTCGCGAGGTTGAAAGACGCGCTACAAAGGATGACATTCAGCGTTATGAATCTAACAAGCAGCTTGAAAAGCAGGCTTTTGATACTTGCCTTCAGATGATCTCCAAGCACAATCTTGAGATGAAGCTTATTGAGGCTGAATACACATTTGATAACAGCAAGCTCCTCTTTTACTTCTCCGCAGAAGGAAGAGTTGACTTCAGAGAGCTTGTTAAGGACCTTGCTTCCATATTCCACACAAGAATCGAGCTTCGCCAGATCGGTATCCGCGACGAGGCTAAGATGATGGGCGGTATAGGCGTTTGCGGCAGACCCTTCTGCTGCTCCACCTTCCTTTCCGACTTCGTTCAGGTTTCTATCAAGATGGCAAAGGAACAGAATCTCAGCCTTAACTCCGCTAAGATCTCAGGCACATGCGGCAGACTTATGTGCTGCCTCAGATATGAGAACGACGTTTACGAGGAAGAGCTTAAGAGAACTCCTCCCGTTGACAGCAAGGTTAAAACTCCCGACGGAATCGGATTTGTTCGCGAGATCGCTCCTCTTACAGGCATATGCAAGGTAGTTATCCCCGACAAAAACGGAGAGATCATCAAGAGCTTCCATCGCGATCAGCTGACCGTTCTTCAGAAAAAGGCTAAAAATGATAAGCCCCAGAGCCTTGACAAGTCCGCAGACGAATAATTTTTAAGTTATTTTATGGTTTTTTTGAAAAAACCCTTTTCAAAGCATATTTATTGTGCTATAATCTTTTAAACAAAATATACGGAGGTATCTTACAATGGCATATGTAATTTCCGATGAGTGCATCGCTTGCGGTGCTTGCGCTGCTGAATGCCCTGTTGGTGCTATCACTGAAGGCGACGGCAAGTTTGAAATCAACGCTGATGAGTGCCTGGACTGCGGTGCTTGCGCATCTGCATGCCCTGTTGACGCTCCCAAGGCTGAGTAATCAAATAACATAGTTAAAATTAAGCCGGAGCAACTGCTCCGGCTTAATAACTTTATCTGAGGAATATATATGAAGAGCGTAAATCTTTTGCCTGACGAAAGGCTTGACCAAATAAACGAAAACCTCTCACTTATTCAAAAAACAGACGGCCTTACATTCGGCACAGATGCCTTTCTTCTTGCGGCATTTATGAAGACAAGAGCCAAGGCGGCAGCTGACTTCGGAAGCGGAACGGGTGTTGCTTCCCTTCTCTGCTTATCAAAGAACAAGGCCGATAAATTCTACGATTTTGAGGTGCAGGAAAAATTTGCCGTTTTAACCGAAAGAAACGCAGAGCTTAATGGCTTTGGCAACAGACTCAGCGTTGTCTGCAAAGATATTCGCGACGTCTCTCCCGAGGACACAAACGGCTGGATAGATGCAGTTATCTCAAACCCACCCTATCTCAAGGCAACAGAGGGATTTGCAAACAAAACTGATGAGATGAATATTGCGCGCCGCGAAATGAACGGAACTATTTACGATTTCTGCGCCGCCGCAAACAGAATACTTAAGCACGGCGGACTTTTCTATACGGTCTACCGTCCCGATAGATTAGCTGAGCTTATCCACGCGCTTAAGGATAACACCCTCGAGCCCAAAAGAATAGTTACCGTTTATCCCGACACAAAGTCAAAGCCAAGCCTTGTGCTTATTGAAAGCAAAAAGGGCGCGGCTCCCTCGGTTAAGCTCTCACGCCCTCTTTTCACATACAAGGACGGCTCAAGAGATTATACTGACGATATGAACACGGTTTATGACACGTCATCACTTGATTTTTTATTTTAAGGAAGCACAATGGAAAACGTTAAGCACTTTGACACTCCCGCTGTAAGCGATGAAAAAAACAAGGTTATCGGAGGAATGCTCTATCTTGTTGCAACTCCCATAGGCAACCTTGCAGACATCAGCGAAAGAGCCAAAAAGGTTCTCTCTGAGGTTGATTTCGTTGCAGCTGAGGATACAAGAAATTCAGGTCTCCTTCTCTCCCGTTACGGCATCAAGAAGCCCTTTGTGAGCTATTTTGAGCACAACAAGAGAGAACGCGGCGAATATATCGTTTCTCGTCTTAAGGAAGGCGAATCCTGCGCGCTTATAACTGATGCAGGTATGCCTGCTATAAGCGATCCCGGAGAGGATATTGTTCGTCTTTGCGCTGAGGTAGGCGTTCCTGTAACTTGTATTCCCGGATGCTGTGCAGCAGTTACAGCACTTACACTTTCCTCTCTT
>JAZQVW010000135.1:0-9757 GCA_045632025.1 Candidatus Avispirillum sp.
GGTTAGCAGGATGGTACAGCAATTTAAGGGTGCTGTTAGTAAAAGGGTTGGCAAAGCTATTTGGCAAAAAGGATTTATGGACCACATAATCCGCGACAAAGAGGATTATGAAACGCGGGCGAGATATATCTATGAAAATCCCCAAAAATGGTTTTATGATGAGCTATACAAGAAATGAGGGAGATAATATGAAAAAGATTTCAATAATTATTTCTATAGTAACAGCAATAATTTTCACATTGATAATTATTTTAAGCGGTGGAACTGTTATTAACATAAATACCGCGTCGTTAGTTGGCCCTCTTGTCTTCATTGTAATGTGCGTTCTTCTTATATATTGGGATCTGACCTTCGAAAAAAGCGGAAAGGAGTCGCTTCATACAAACGAATCTGTTCTTTATACATATGAGGAGCGAATTGCTTTTTACAAGGCTCGAGGAACTATTCTGTTTTCCGGATTCGTTTCGCAGATATTCCTTATATTTTGTTTTGGAGTTCTTTGGAAATCTCTTATATGCACTCTTGCTTTTATGCTCAACTACGGTCTTGCAATGTTCTTTGCAGGGTATAGCGTCAAGGATGAAGTTAACGCTCGCATTGAGCGTGAGGAAGCAGAGCTAAAGATCCAAATAGCGCGCGAGGAGCAGGGTGAAATATGAAAAAAATTGATATATCATATATGCGTGATTGGCTGATAACACTTGCTATAACAACTTTGGCTTGGGATTTTATTGGTAGCGGATTTCTTGTTGTTGCAAGATTTGTGTTTAAAGACCAGGCTGATCAATTTTTGTTTTTCGGATTATTAGGTGTTATAGCTTTTTGTTTGGTCTTGGCTATAAAATCATATACTTTAAGTCTGGAAGTGAATGGTAAACGGACTCCTGTATCGTTAGCTATGCCGGTGTTTAATTTGATGATTGCTTTTGTAATATACGTTTTGATTTATGTTATTTCAAAATGTAATTATGTTGCAGGTCCGGTATGTCATGCGTTTGTGGCTGTGTTTTGGGGTAATGGTGTAGACATGGCATTTATTCACGATATTACTATATCTCAGCATCTTTCCGTGTTTATCCCACAGGCATTATTATACTCCTGTGTGTCGCTTGGAGCATATATTTTGGCAAAATATAAACAAGATAATCATAACGAAGTGCTCAAAAAGTTGAGGGCTGAGTACAGCCAAAACGAAATAGAAGATCCTATAGAAGCTGCGCTTAAAAACGGACTTGGTAATAGAAAATAAAACGAGAACGAGACGGATGAGATGGCTAAACTTATAACAACGATAATTGAAGCCCAGACTCCTCATCCACCGCTGCGGCGGTCCCCCTTCCCCCAAGGGAAGGCTGAATAAAGAAAAGCACCCCAAGGGGTGCTTTTTTGTATCATTAAATTTCATCAATCATAATTTCGGCTTCGATATTTGTTTTGCCGTTTTCGCGGACTGTGCGGAAATAATAAACTCCGTCGGACTCTGCCAGATAAACCTTGAGAGTCTCGCCGAGAGGCGCCTCGGAAACGAAGCTTATTTCCATGCCGATAACTCTCTTGCAATCCATTTCGGGTATATATCCGCAGAGGATGTCGGGGTAATGAGTGTTATTGATATGACGGTTTATATCAACGTCCTGATATTCAACGGTTCTCTCACCCACAAGAGCAAAATTTAAGTCGGAGGGCAGGCGGAATCGGGGAGCCATATCAAGCTCCACGGGATCGTCCATGCTGTAATTACATTCAAAATCGGAAACGCGGATAAGCTTTCCTGCCTCGCGGTCAATAAGCGCCCAAACACTTGCAGCCTCAGCAACTGTCATACCGTCGCGTGTAATGGAAAAGCAACGGTCAAAGGAAAATCCCTTTGACTGGCAAGCCCAGGTGGAGGCTGTGATCTTATCGTGGGAGTGCAGGGGAGAGTAAACGCTCATCTTGAAGCGGCTGAGTACGAATGCCTTTCCGGAATTGAAAAGCTCATCGTAGGAGGGTTTCTGTCCCTCCATCTGGAAATTGGCCGCGTCCTGCATATATCTCATAATGCCGCTTGCGCTGACAATATTGTTAAAATCTGTGTCGTGGTTGTTTATTGTATAGTCAACATTCCATTTCATATGTGAAACCTCGTGGTAATTCATTTGCCGTAGGGGCGGATAGTATCCGCCCGCACCGACAGCAAACATACATCTATTTATTATGATTTGTGTTTAAAACGGGAGGATGATATCCTCCCCTACAATTATAAGTTTTAAGTACCGTATTATTGTAAACCATTGAAACCTCAAAATCAACAATAAACTGTAAATAAAATTAATTTAGATAGTATTGAAAAGTGTGTTAATATGTGCTAAAATGATAAAAGAAATAAAAATTCAGAAAGGAATTTTAACATAATGGCAGAAAACAGACTTGTAGGCAGCTATCCTGTAATCGGTATCCGTCCCACTATTGACGGCCGTCGCGGACCCGCAAAGGTTAGAGAAAGCCTTGAAGAGCAGACAATGAATATGGCGAAGAGCGCAGCTAAGCTCCTCACAGAAAACCTCAAATATGCAAACGGCGACCCCGTAAAGGTTGTTATTTCCGACACAACTATCGGCCGTGCAGGCGAAACAGCTGCATGTGCAGAGCAGTTCAAAAAAGAAGGCGTTGATATCACTATCACAGTAACACCCTGCTGGTGCTACGGCGCTGAAACAATGGATATGGACAGAAACACTATCAAGGCTGTTTGGGGCTTCAACGGCACAGAGCGTCCCGGCGCAGTTTACCTTGCTTCTGTTCTTGCAACTCACGCTCAGAAGGGTCTTCCCGCATTCGGTATCTACGGACACGACGTTCAGGATGCTGATGACACAGAGATCCCTGCAGACGTTCGCGAAAAGCTCCTCCGCTTCGGCCGCGCAGCAGTTGCTGTTGCTTCCATGAGAGGCAAAAGCTATCTCCAGATCGGTTCTGTATGTATGGGTATCGGCGGTTCTATCATCGATCCTAAGTTCATCGAAGAGTATCTCGGCATGAGAGTTGAGTCTGTAGACGAAGTAGAGATCATCCGCCGTATGGCAGAGGGCATCTACGATCCCGCTGAATTCGAAAAGGCTATGGCCTGGACAAAGGCTAAGTGCAAGGAAGGCTTTGATAAGAACGTGCCCGAGCTTCAGAAGACACCTGAGCAGAAGGAAGAGGCATGGGAATTTGTTGTTAAGATGATGATCATCATCAAGGACCTTATGTGCGGCAACAAGAACCTTCCCGAGGGCTGCGAAGAAGAAATGAGCGGCCATAATGCAATCGCTGCAGGCTTCCAGGGTCAGAGACAGTGGACAGACTTCTATCCCAACTGCGACTTCCCCGAAGCACTTCTCAATACATCCTTTGACTGGAACGGCGCAAGAGAGCCCTATATCCTTGCAACAGAGAACGACGTTCTCAACGGTCTTGGTATGCTCTTTATGAAGCTGCTCACAAACAAGGCTCAGATCTTTGCTGATGTTCGTACATATTGGAGCCCCGAGGCTGTAAAGAAGGCTTCCGGCTACGCTCTCGAGGGTAAGGCAGCTGAGGCTGACGGTATCATCCACCTTATCAACTCCGGCGCGGCTTGTCTTGATGCTTGCGGTGAAGCAAAGGACGAAAACGGCAACGGCACAATGAAGAACTGGTGGGATATCACAGAAGCAGATATGGATGCTATCCTTGATGCAACAACTTGGAACGCAGCTGATGCAGGCTACTTCCGTGGCGGCGGATTCAGCTCCCGTTTCGTAACAAGAGCAGAAATGCCCGTAACAATGATCCGTCTTAACCTTGTTGACGGTCTTGGCCCCATGCTCCAGATCGCAGAGGGTTGGACAGTTCAGCTTCCCGTTGAAGTTACAGACGTTCTCTGGAAGAGAACAGACTATACATGGCCTTGCACATGGTTTGCTCCTCGCCTCACAGGTAAGGGCCCCTTCAAGAGTGCATACGACGTTATGAACTGCTGGGGTGCTAACCACGGCGCGATCAGCTATGGCCATATCGGTGCAGACCTTATCACAATGTGCTCCATGCTCCGCATCCCCGTAGCAATGCACAACGTTCCTGAAGAGGACATCTTCCGTCCCGCAAGCTTTAACGCTTTCGGTATGGATAAGGAAGGTCAGGACTACCGCGCTTGCGCAACATACGGTCCCCTTTATAAGAAATAATTTGACTGAACTAAAAAAGCTGCTCGTCAGAGCAGCTTTTTTTCTATTTCTTCAAGGCGCTTTTTGTAAATTAAATCAAGATGGCTAAAATCCATTGCCCTCACGTAAATATCCTCAAGAGCAAAGTGATGTCCTTTGGCTTCCTTCAAGCTATCCAGCGCGGCGTTAAGAATTTCTATGAGGCACCTTTCGTTAAAGCGAAGCTTAGCCTTGTGCCTTGAAAAATACTCGCTGTCGGCAAAGCGAGAGAGCCGAATGATCTTATAGTATTCAAGCCCCTCTCTTTGCAAAACGAATGCGATATTCTGATGAGGAAGATATATCTCGCATATCTCATTCAGCGGAGAGTATGAAACCATAGTGGCGTAGCCCGAGGCAGTAAGAGCGCGATCAAGAAGCTCTAAGAAAAGAGGAGAGAGATGATGGCAGTCTGCAATTGCAAAAAGCCTTTTGGCTTTTTCGAGAGTTGAAAGCCGCACAGCGCCGTTCATTGAAATCGCCTCTGTTATAACAGTTCTTCTTTCTACAGAGCCCTTCGGCTTCGGGAGGCTTTTTATAAGCCGACGTATAGAGCCCTTTGCCTTTTCTTTGTAGAATCCTTTTTCGGCAGAGCACTTTATAATATCAAGAATTTGCGAAGCTGTCCTCAGATATTTACGGGCGCATTCAAACGCTATCGCCTTTGAAGCGGCAAGGGCCGCGATCCTTTCACGATTTGCTTCAAGCTGTCCATGTGTCCAGCAGGCTCCAAGGTCAACTATCTCGCTTTTTGCTCCCGGAAGGCGTGCATCAATAGCATGAGGGGCGGTTCCGTCGGCAATTGCTATTCTTTGTCCGTTGTTTTCTATAATAACAGCATCCAGCGAGGAGGGGTCTGATGAGCAATAATAGGAAAGAACCGTGTATCCGATGGCTTCAAAATAACTCCTGCATTTTTTCATCAGGGTGCTTTTTCCCGTGCCGGGTCCGCCCTTTAATATGTATAGCCTTGTAAGGCTTTCTTCATTTAGTAGCTGAGAGTCGGCATATGCGAAACCGCTTGGGGTGTTGGCGCCAATGAAATAAGAATTGTTGTGGCAATCAATAGTTTTATAAAAATCAGAGTAGTTTTTCAGGGAAAAACACCGCCTTTCACTTGCAGTATATGTGTTTTTTGATGAAAGGTGATAAAATGAAGCTTGATTTTTAAATATATATGGTAAAAATCATCAAACTCTTTAATAATTTACTTGACTAAAGCGCAAGGGAGTGATATAATGGAGTAAATTTCAGAAAGTAGACTTTTTCACAAGCGAGGAATAAAAATGAACGATATCACCTCCCCCCTCAGACAAGACGAAAAGGCCGTGCTGGCTCTGAGAAATCTTTATGAGCAGTATGGCTATAAGAAATATAAAATGAGCAAGTTTGAGAATTATGAGCTTTATCTTGAAAATAAGAAATTCCTTGCAAGTGAGAAAATAGTAACCTTCACAGACCCGAGAGGGAAGCTGCTTGCGCTGAAGCCCGACATAACGTTGTCCATCGTAAAGAATGCGCCGAGAGAGCTCGACGGAGTTTATAAGGTGTATTACAATGAAAACGTTTACAGAACAGGAAGCAGAGGCGAGGACAATATTAAAGAGATAATGCAGGTTGGAATCGAGGCCATCGGTAATATAGACCTCTATTCTGAGGGTGAGGTGCTGACCCTTGCGGCAAGAAGCCTCAAGAGCATTTCCGAAAACAGTATTATCGGCATTTCTCATATGGGTCTCATTTCAGCGCTTATCAAGGAGGCGGGTCTCAAGGGAGAAAACGCCGCAAAGGCAGGAAAGGCTCTGGCTGATAAAAACGTTCACAGCCTGAGAGAGCTTTGCGGTGATAAGGCTGGAAAGCTTGAAAGACTTGCAACGGTATACGGCCCCATTGAAGATGCAGTTTCCAAAATAGAAGATATATGCGACTGTGATTGCTGCAGGAAAGCGGTGGCAGAGCTTAAGGCTCTCATCGGCGTGCTTGTTGCAATGGGCGAAGCCGATGCCTTTGTTCTTGATTTCACAGTTTCAAACGATATGAATTATTATAACGGCATAACCTTCCAGGGCTTTATTGAAGGAATCAGCCGACACGTGTTGTCGGGCGGCCGATACGATGCCCTGGTGCGCAAAACAGGACTTTGTGCCGATGCTATAGGATTTGCGGTTTATCCCGACATCCTTGAAAGGTATGCAAAGAGCGAAAGAGAGTGCGACGTGGACGTTTTGCTTCTTTATGATAAGGATGCAGACGCGGTGGCAGTTGCAAGAGCAGTTGAAAAAATAAAGTCAAGAGGCAAAAAGATCTGCGCAATGCCTATAGGATCAAATTGCCAGCCGACCTATAAAGAGTTAGTTCAGTTCAGCTAAATGGAGGGCGAGATGAAAAAGATAATAAATATAGCGCTCCCCAAGGGACGGCTTGGAGAAAAAGCATATAAGATATTTGAGGAGATAGGCTACGGATGCCCCGAGGTTATGGAAAGCTCCCGAAAGCTTATATTTGAAAACGAGGAAAACGGAGTCAGATATTTCTGGGCAAAGCCCTCTGACGTCGCAATCTACGTTGAGCGAGGAGCGGCAGACGTGGGTATCGTAGGCAAGGATATATTGCTTGAGGGCGGACACGACGTGTACGAGCTGCTGGACTTAAAAATGGGAAAATGCAGAATGGCAGTTGCAGGACCAATGGGCAAGCGCCCCGACAGTGAGAAAACACTTCGCGTTGCAACGAAGTTTACAAAGATAGCGCGTGAGTATTACGAAAAGATGGGACGCGACATTGATATAATCAAGCTGAACGGCTCAATTGAGATCGCCCCCCTGCTTGACTTGTCAGACGTTATAGTGGATATAGTTGAAACGGGAAAAACACTCATAGAAAACGATCTTGAGCCCTATGAGACCATAGTTCCCATCAGCGCAAGATTCGTTGCAAACAAAGCGGCATATCGCTTCAAGCGCGACGAGATAAATAAAATGGTTGAAAAAATAAGCAAAAAGATAGAATAGAATTCCCCCGTGGAGGATAAGGACTATGATAAAGATAATGGACTACGCCAAGTGCGGAAACGATATATTCATTCGTGAAAACGAGGCGAGCGGCGTTGAAGAGATAGTTGCCGATATTATATACGACGTTAGACGAAACGGTGACGAGGCGCTTTTTCGCTACAGTAAAAAATTTGACGGAGCAGACCTTACAGCGCTTGAGGTAAGCGACGAGGAGATAGAGGCGGCGTTTAACAGCGTTGACCCGAAGCTTATTGAGATCATCCGTCAGGCAAAAGAGAATATATGGGCATTCCACGAAAATCAGAAGCGAAGCGGCTTTGTGATGACGGGCGAGGGCGGTGCTGTAATGGGGCAGAGAGTTATCCCCCTTGATAAGGTTGGCCTTTACGTTCCCGGCGGCACGGCGGCGTATCCCTCCTCAGTTCTTATGAACTGCGTTCCCGCTCTTATAGCAGGCGTTGAGGAGATCGTTATGGTAACCCCTCCCTCAAAGGACGGCGGAGTCAACCCCGTTATTCTTGCGGCAGCAAAGATCGCAGGAGTTGGCAGGGTTTTCAAAATAGGCGGAGCGCAGGCAGTTGCGGCTCTTGCCTTTGGAACAGAAAGCGTTCCTGCGGTTGATAAGATAGTGGGCCCCGGAAACAAATTCGTTGCAGAGGCGAAAAAGCAGGTGTTTGGCAAGGTTGCCATTGATATGATCGCAGGCCCAAGCGAAATTCTTGTAATAGCAGACGGCGCGTCAAATCCCGCGCACGTTGCGGCAGACCTTTTATCTCAGGCAGAGCACGATAAAAGTGCAAGCGCAGTTCTTGTAACTGACGATGCGGATTTTGCAGAGAAGGTCTCAGCTGAGCTTGAAGTGCAGATACCTCGGCTTAAAAGAGAAGAGATAGCAAGAGCGTCTATTGATAATAACGGTAAGATAATCCTTGTTTCCTCAATTGAGGAGGCGATCAGAATTTCAAACGAGCTTGCCCCCGAGCATCTTGAGGTTGCAGTTGATAACCCCTTTGATTATCTTGACAGCATCAAGCATGCAGGCTCCATATTCCTTGGCAGATATTGTCCCGAGGCGGTGGGCGATTATATGGCAGGCCCCAATCACACTCTTCCTACAAGCGGAACGGCAAGATTCTCAAGCCCGCTTTCAGTTGACGATTTCGTAAAGAAATCACAGTTCACCTATTTTACAAAGAATTCACTTAAGGATATATACGAAAAAGTAGCGTATTTTGCAGATAGCGAGGGCCTTGGCGCGCACGCGGAGTCTGCGCGCATAAGATTTAAGGACTAATAAAATGAGCAGGTTTTTAAGCAAACGCCTAAAAAATCTCAAGGCGTACACCCCGGGCGAGCAGCCAAGGGATAGAAAATATATAAAGCTTAATACTAACGAGTCTCCCTATCCGCCTTCACCGGAGGTGCTGAGCGCGGTAAACAAGGATGTTGTCAGCCGACTTAACCTTTATCCCGACCCGACCTGTAAGGCGCTTAAGGAAAGACTTGCGGATAGATACGGAGTCAGTCCCGATATGGTCTTCGTTTCAAACGGAAGCGACGATATTCTCAATTTCGCCTTTATGGCATTTTGTGACAGTCAAAAGGGAATTGCCTACGCTGATATAACCTACGGCTTTTACGACGTGTTTGCTCAGCTTCACGGCGTGAGCGCCAACGTAGTGCCGCTGAAGGACGACTTTACTATGGATGTAGATGCCTTTGTCTCCTGCAACAGTAACGTAGTTATAGCAAACCCCAACGCGCCCACGGGCATCGCCCTTCCTCTTTGTGATATAGAGAGGATAGCGCAGTCAAACCGAGAAAGCGTAGTCATTGTGGACGAAGCCTACGTTGATTTTGGCGGCGAGAGCGCAATTAGTCTTTTGCATAAAAACGAAAATATATTGATTGTCAGAACCTTTTCGAAGTCCCGCTCAATGGCAGGTGCAAGACTCGGCTTTGCCATCGGCGCGCCCGACGTTATAGCAGACCTTGAGCTGATAAAATACTCAACTAATCCTTATGATATAAATTCGCTCACTCAGGCTGCAGGAGTTGCGGCAATTGAGAGCGACGGATATTATTTTAAAAACGCAGAGCGCGTTATAAAAACCAGGGAGGAAACCACCCTCCGACTCAGAGAGCTTGGATTCGAGGTTATAGACTCAGCGGCAAATTTCGTATTCTGCCGCCATCCCGATTTTGACGGAGGAGAGCTTTATAAGAGCCTTCGTGAAAAGGGAATACTTGTGCGCCATTTCTCAAAGAAAAGAATTGATCAGTATCTGAGAATAACAATCGGACTCCCCGAGGAAGTGGCGTCCCTGTGCGAGGCGCTCCGAAATATTCTGAACGTGTGAGGATATTAAAATGGCAAGAAATGCTAAGATAGAAAGAAAAACGAGAGAAACCGATATAGAGCTAAATCTCTGCCTTGACGGTAAGGGCAAATCAAAAATCAAAAGCGGAAGCGGATTTTTTGACCATATGTTAACGCTCCTTGCGTCCCACGGAAGATTTGATCTCTCGGTGGAG
>JAZQVW010000136.1:0-6513 GCA_045632025.1 Candidatus Avispirillum sp.
AGCTTCACCGATGCGCTTCTTGAAATTGACGCAGAGGCATTTGCAGGATGCTATAATATTGAAACAATAGAGCTGCCCGAGGCAACTAACGTAAGCGACACAGCCTTTGATCCTACGGTCGTTGTAACACGAACAGAAAAAGAAGAAGAAACATAATAAATATCCCCCCGTTGCACGGGGGGATATTTATTTGATACATATTCTTAATTTCCCTTCAGATCAAGAACAACTCCTCTGGGCTCGTTGTTGCCATCACAAAGATAGCATCGAACACCGTAGTCCTTTTTATCGGCATAAACGCCAACGATGGTTATCTTTAATTCCTTATTGCACATTTCCTTTGTTACGGGGAAATAATAGGTGTAGTGATGATCAATAGCGTTTCCTGCATTGGTGATATATTCCCACGCGTTGGTCTGATAGGAGGGCGCGCGGTCGGGCGCTGTATAAAGCACGCCGTCGCACTCAAGAAGGGCATACGCTCCCTCGCGTCCGTGGCATCCCTCAAGACCTACTGCAAGATAACAGCCGTCTGTATACTCGCTCTCCTTTACCTCTGCCGCAAGCTGCTTTACGTATGCCGCCTTTCTGCCTGCGGGAAGAAGATTATTGGCATGGGGATCCTTCAGCTCTATCTCACGGCCGTCGCGGATAAGCGCGATCTTATAGATGCGGTCTATAGGACGTGGCATACGGAAATAACGGATCTTACCGCCTATATTATAGGTCACGCTTCTGCGTCTTCCCTTGTAGCTTTTTATATTATGGATATACGCGTAAACGACCTCCTGCTCCTCTGCTCCCATATCCTCTTCCTCGGCTATGCAGGTTTCACTCCACGCCTTCAGATCCTCGCTGAAATCGCATCGGCAAGGAATGATCTGCTTCGTTGCGCTGACCCAATATCCGCTTTCAACTGCATCGGGATCAAAATATTCAAAATAAATACTGTCCGCCTCATATACCTCGCCAAAATCAACTCTCAAACAGCCGCCCTCCATACGAAATCCTCCATCTCCGTGAAAAGCTCTTGAGGTTCCGTCAAAGAAGGTGTCCTTATTTCCGTCAAATGCAAAGCGGCTCTCGCATCCGCGAAGCTTGTAGGTCTTCTGCGCAAAGAAGGCATCGCGTGCGGCCTTTACCTCGGGTATCTCCGTTTCTCCCGCGCGATTGAGAGATCGCTTTTCAAGAGAATCGTGATCCTGACCAAACTGCGCCGCCTCAAGCATCATATCGGCATCTTCGGAAAGTGAGATAAATTCGTCTGCGCTGATCTCAGAAAGAAGCTTGGGTGCGCGCAGCGTGCTGTCAAAGGCAGGAACATCAAGCTTCTCGCCCTTGAAGCTTACGTTTCCCGAGGAGGAAACTATCTTCACTTTATCGATCATTCCGTCCTCGCTTTCGTGAAGCACCTCATATTCGCATCCGCGAAGCATTTCATCAGCCACGCGGCTGTCGCATATCTGCACAAGGGATGCTCTGAAGCTCTCAAGGGGAATCTCAACTGCTTCACCCCATTTAAATTCACCGAAGAATCTTTCATAGGGATGATGAATGATAACGGAAACGCTTTCACAAGGGGCAAGACCGATGGACTCGTCAAGCGTTATTTTCATGACCCTCTCCGTCCAGCTCATATTGCCCGTTACCACAAAACGCCTTGAAGCATCACCTCTGACTACTGTTTCATCGGGATAATCACTGCTATGGGGAAGCACCATTCCGTCCACCAAAATATCACGGTAGCGACGGTGAAGATTGAAGATTCGCGCAAGGCGAGCCTGCTCATAGTCACGAAGAAGCCAAGGGTTTCCATATATTTCAGGTGCAAGGATCAGGCATCTTGAAAAGGCCTGAATAATAAGATCGTCTTCAAAAAAGTCTATTGCTGAGGAAATGCAAACACCGTGATCTTCTGTCAATCTCGCCATATTTGGAGTTTGCCCTCTGTCCATAATAAACGCTCTATGATGAGGAGCTGTTATCTTATTGGCAAGATGAACGTCCACGTACGTCTCATCCCCTCCAAAAAGAAAGGTGGTTGCATATTTTTCAGCCTCGGGACTGAGCGGGATCCTATGGTTTAACAGAATAAGATCGGGAGAATGCTTGCGGCATTCCTTCATCATTTCGATAAAATACTTTTCGTGATCGGGATCAAGATGGCTACAGACCGTGTCAAACTTGAAAAGCGCAAAATTATGATCGCGACAAAGAGACACCATCTGCTCTATTCTCGCTTTCGCACTTTCTTCTGTTTCACCAAAGCCGTCAGCTCCGCCCCAAATGCCCATTCGACATCCGATATTATTCGCCGCTTCAACTATTGGCGCATAGCCGCTCGGATACTGCGCCTTTATTTTGGGAGAATCAAAAGTCATATACGAGCCCGCCGCGCCGTCAAGATTTCCTGCATCCCAGGCATATATATCAAGCTGCATATTATATTTTCTTTTCAGATAACTGAAATACGCAAGATTTATCAACGTCTGCTTCTCTGTTGAGCCCTCATTGGTATTGTTTATCCACGAAAAATACTGCGCCTTTGATGGAGTTTTCTCGTCCGCGCCCGCAAATTCCTTTTTCTTCATAAACACACCTCCATTTTATATTATTAGCATATCACAATCACTCCCTCTTTGCAACACGGTTGTCCTTCCTAAAATTTTGATTTTAGTATAGAATAACGGGTTTCTACGCATACTTTTTCTATAAAAAGCAAAAGAGGTTTATTTATGAAGAAAAAAGAGAAAAGAAAGGCTCTTACCATATCATCCCCACTTACGGGACATTCCGTTCCGCTTGACCAAGTGCCCGACGAAGTCTTTTCGGGACGCTATTTAGGTGATGGATGCGCTATTATTCCAACTGATAACAAAATATACAGCCCTGTGGACGGTTTCGTTTCAAGCACGGTTGACACCGCACATGCCTACGGCTTCAGATCCGACGACGGACTTGAGGTGCTGGTCCATTTCGGACTTGATACCGTTTCACTCCGAGGAGAAGGCTTCAAATCATACGTTCATACGGGAGACAAGGTTTCGCGAGGAGACCTTATTGCAGAGATTGATATGGAGCTTCTTGCAAGCCGAAATATAAATCCCATAACTCCCGTTCTTATCTGCGAAGGAGCTGAGGAGCTTGAAATGATTGCTCCCGAAAAGGACGTAGGCGCAGGGGATACACTTATTTCGCTGAAAAAGGAAGCTTCATCACCCAAAAAGGAGCTGAATTTTGATTTCCTGCAAAAATTAGGCAAGGTTCTCATGACGGTTATTGCAGTTATGCCTGCGGCGGGTCTTATGATAAGCATAGGCAAGCTCATAGCTATGGCAGGTGGAGACGTTCAGCTTATTACCACCATCGGCAGTGTTATGGAAAACATAGGCTGGGCAATTATAGGAAACCTGCATATTCTTTTTGCAGTTGCCATCGGTGGCTCCTGGGCAAAGGAAAAGGCAGGCGGTGCTTTTGCCGCGCTTCTTGCTTTTATTCTGATAAACAACATCACGGGAGCTGTTTTCGGCGTCACCTCAGATATGCTCGCCGACCCTGATGCCGTAACCTATTCTATCTTCGGACAGGAAATGCTCATATCAAATTATTTCACCTCCGTCCTCGGCTCGCCCGCTCTTAATATGGGCGTTTTCGTTGGAATAATTGCAGGCTTTCTTGGCGGTATCGTTTACAACAAATACTATAATTTCAGGCGGCTTCCCGAGGCGCTTTCCTTTTTCAACGGCAAAAGATTCGTTCCCCTCGTGGTCATTTTATGGTCAGCTATAGCATCCCTTGCTCTCGCTCTTATTTGGCCTCTTATCCAATCGGGAATAAACGCTTTTGGTATTTGGATAGCAAGCTCATCTGACACATCTCCCGTTCTTGCGCCCTTTATCTATGGCACGCTTGAAAGACTGCTGCTGCCCTTCGGGCTTCATCATATGATAACCATCCCAATGAACTACACCTCCTTTGGCGGCTCATACACTATTCTTACGGGAGCAAGCGCAGGACAGACTGTTTTCGGGCAGGATCCGCTGTGGCTTGCCTGGGTGACCGACCTTATCAACCTGAAAAACGCAGGGGATACAGCGGCCTACACATCTCTGCTCACCTCCATCACTCCCGCTCGCTTCAAGATCGGACAGATGATAGGCGCTTCAGGTCTACTGCTTGGAATAGCTCTTGCTATGTATCGCAGAGTTGACCGCGACAAAATGAGAAGCTACCGATCTATGTTTTTCTCAGCCGCACTTGCCGTTTTTCTGACAGGCGTGACTGAGCCTCTTGAATTTATGTTTATGTTCTGCGCAATTCCTCTTTATATCGTCTATGCCGTTTTGCAGGGCCTTGCATTTGCTCTCTCAGGAGTTATTGACCTCCGCCTTCACTCCTTCGGTAATATTGAGTTTTTAACACGTGTTCCTATGTCACTTGGAGCGGGGCTTGGAAGGGATATTCTCAACTTCATTATCGCCACGGTTATTTTCTTTGCTATTGGATATTTCGTTGCATATTTTATGATCGGTAAATTCGGCTATGCAACCCCCGGCAGACTTGGAAATTACACCGCCGGAACACTTGAAGAATCAAGTGAACCAAAGGGAAATATAGAAACAACCGACAGCCAGCCCGAGCGCATCATCGCTCTGCTTGGAGGACGGGAAAATATCACCTTTGTTGATGCCTGTATGACGCGCCTCAGAGTTACTGTGAAGGACCCTGATCTTGTTGCAGATGTTGACGCATGGAAAAAGGAGGGCGCTCTCGGGCTTGTTAAAAAGGGCGAGGGCGTGCAGGCAATATACGGCCCCAAGGCAGACGTTCTCAAATCGGATATAAATGATATATTGTAAGGAGAAGATATGAAAAGAAGCTCAGGAATACTCCTCTCCGTTTCAAGCCTTCCCTCGGAATACGGCATAGGCTGCTTTGATCGCGCGGCATACGACTTCGTTGATTTTCTTTCTGCGGCAGGACAGACCTATTGGCAGATATTGCCCCTTGGACCAACGGGATACGGCGACTCTCCTTATCAATCCTTTTCAAGCTTTGCGGGGAATCCTTATTTTATCAGCCTTGATGCACTTATATCAGATGGACTTCTCACAAAGGGGGATTGCGATAGCTCATCCTTATATGAAACAGATGACAGAGTGGACTACCAAAAACAATACGAAAACAGGATTCCTTTATTAAAAACTGCATATAATAAATTTACACCAAGCGAGGAATATCTCGCCTTTTGCAAAAGCGCTCCTTGGCTTGATGACTACTGCCTTTTTATGGCTCTGAAAAATAATTTTGGAGGAAGAGCTTGGACAGGTTGGGAGGAGAGCGCAAAAAGGAGAGAGCCTGACGCCATTGATAACTATAAAAAAGAGCTTGAGGACGAGATCGGCTTTCAAAAATTTCTTCAGTTTCACTTTTACAAAGAGTGGAAGGATTTGAAGGAATATGCAAACAGCAAGGGCGTTTATATAATCGGCGACGTGCCAATATACGTTGCTCTTGACAGCGCGGACGTTTGGAAAAATCCCGAGCTTTTTCAGCTTGACGAAAACGGCGCGCCAACCGCTGTTGCAGGTTGCCCTCCCGATGCATTCTCTCCCGATGGACAGCTTTGGGGCAATCCTCTTTACGATTGGAAAAAACACAAGGAAACTGATTTTAAATGGTGGGCTAAGAGAATTGGCCACGCCTTTAGCCTTTACGACGTTGTCCGCCTTGATCATTTCAGAGGCTTTGCGGAGTATTATTCTATTCCTGCGGGAAGCGAAAATGCGGCAGTGGGAAAATGGGAGAAAGGTCCAAGCATTGATCTTTTCAAAGCGCTGGAAAAGCATCTCGGCAAAAAAGATTTTATCGCCGAGGACCTTGGCTTTGTTACAGACTCTGTTAAAATGCTTCTCTGGGGAAGCGGCTTTGCAGGAATGAAGGTACTGCAGTTTGCCTTTGATTCACGTGACGAAAATAATCACAACGATTATCTTCCTCATAACTACACGGAAAACTGCGTTGCCTATACGGGCACTCACGACAATCAAACGCTATTCTCATGGTTTGATACTATCTCAAATGCAGAGCGAGATGCGGCAATTGATTATCTTGACGCGGCCAAAATTGAAGCAGGGGGACTTTGCAGCCGCTTTGCCTCCGCAATTATGCAATCAAAGGCGAAGCTTTGTATTATACCTATGCAGGATTGGCTCCATCTTGACGACAGGGCAAGAATGAACACCCCCTCCCTTTTCGGCGGAAACTGGCAATGGAGAATGAAAAGTGACGCTCTCACCCCTCAGCTTGTAAAAGAGATCAAGTCAATTACAAAGAAATACGGAAGATAAATTATCGTTTAGCGGATATATTAAACCTTCCCCAGCGGGGAAGGTGGCTGAGCCGGGGCGAAGTCGGATGAGGAGAAAATCTTTTGATTAAGGCTCTCCTCACCCACCATTTTGCAGAGCAAAATGGTCCCCCCTCCCCGCTGGGGAGGGTTTGTAATAAATG
>JAZQVW010000137.1:0-3848 GCA_045632025.1 Candidatus Avispirillum sp.
CGGCTCCAAGGCAGGCGTTAAGTGGCAGCAGAGCGGCACAACATGTAAGGTTCTCAGCGAAGTTTACGGCAAGCTCATCGACGTTGATATGACAGATGCAGGCTACATGACAGGCCACGAAGGCAACATCCGTCACTTCCTTGACGTTGTTCTCGACGGCGCTAAGCCCGACTTTGTTCCTCAGCAGGGCGTTAACATGATCAAGATCCTTTCCGCTATCTATGAGTCTGCTAAGACAGGCAAGGAAGTTTCTCTTGTTGACTAATTTAAGTTAAAATAAAAATGACCGCTACGGCGGTCATTTTTTTGTTTTGTTATGCGCTGATAAATTATGGTTTAGCGCCCAAGCCTCCCCTATTTTAGAGGAGGTGGATTGCCGCAAGGCAAGACGGAAGGGTAGATTTCAGGGGATTGGGAGAATAAGGGAGCCTTTTATTAACATACTCGTCGTTTAGCATAATTATTCCCTGTAGAGTAGGGGATTGTATCCCGCCGCCTTTGATACTATCTTGATTTGCAAACGTGACGTCGTTGCAGAGGATATTTCGCTCGTTGCGACGAGCGACCAAGAAGCTCCGACTACCAAGTAAGCGCAGCTTACTTGCGAACTCCTGTGTGCAATAGGTGTTTCGCACTCTGCGGAGTGCGAATTAGTGCTCTGCCCTAAAATCCAGTCACCGTCGTGTGTCGCGAGCTATCGCTTCGATGAACTCAGCTCTGCTCACTCGCACTTTGGATGACACCGCTTGCAAAAACGATATTTAATCGTTTTCGCTTCACTAACCCGCGACCTTTTTCAAAAAAGGTCGATAAAAACTCGGCGACAACGTACAGCTATAAATTAACGTTCAGCGCATCATCAAAATATCATTTGAACATCTCGCTGTTATTAAGAACAAGAGTGCTATAGAGGAAAAGCACGTCTGCATCCGCGAAATCCACCATCATACCAACGTATGCAGGATTGATATATCTGATATCAACGAGAGTGATCTTTGAATATCCCTCAACCATAAGAGGCGCGATGGCAGAGCCGAAGGAATCTCTGAAAATAACAAGCTCCTTCTCCTCCTTTGCCGCGGGATTGTTTATCTCCATAAGTGAGATGGGGCCTGAGAGAAACATTTCATAGGGGTCGTTTCCCTCTGCCTTCTCCATATCGTAGATATCGCTTTCCTTGCTATGCTCGTAATTATAGACCGTGCATCCGTTTATCACGTCGTTTGTGAGATACTTTATCTCATCGGGGGAAACGGGAAGCGCGGACTGACCGTAATAAACTCCGTAGAAATCTCTGTCAAGAGTGTTCTCTGTAAAGCTGACTGTTATCTCGGCACCCATCTTCTCGCAAAGTCTTTTTGCAACGTCAACGATGGACTCCTGCTTCCAATGCGTGTCTGTTTTATAATAATCGCTAAGTGTGAGCAGATCGAAAATATCTATATATTCGGCAGCCTCAAAGCTCTCTGTCATCTGTGTGACAAATGCCTCATAGTCAAGGCTGAGATGACCCTCTCCCGCCATAAAATAGTTTTTATCGGGGATGACGGAGAAATACACGCTGTTCTCCTCGGAAAGATATTTTTCGCAAATGGACTCAAATTTGGAAATGGCGTTTTCAATGGAATCACCTTTCAGAGGATATTCCATTTTGGAAATATAGCCGTTTTCCACGTAAAGATCGTTTGTGTCGCTTTTAAGAAAAACGTATTTATCAAACAGCGCGCGAACGCGTCTAAAACTGTTGCGAAGAGAGAAATTGTCCGTTGCATATCCTTCAAAATTATTCATAAAGGACGCATTCATAACGCTCTCAACTGAAAGAGTGGGAAATTTTGCAAGATAACGGCGCTCCCACAGAGAATACTCATCCTTGGGCGCAAAATACACAAGCAAAGAGAAAACTCCAAGCATTGCCGCCATTACTACACATATAATTTTATTTTTCATATTTTAAAACCTGAAATACAAGAATGGATTGAAGGAGCCGTCTACAAGATATGCGCTCATAACAACAAGCGCCAAAAGAAGCAACACGGGCTCAGCCACAGTTAAAACGGCCTTCCCTGCTTTCTTCTCATACCAACGGCTGATGACACGCCTGGGAATGGGAGTTGCGCCAACTATGGCAACGATGAATATAACGAGATAGCTTCTGAGATAGTACACAGCCTCAGCGCTTACAAGGGGAGCATTTCCGCCGCCAAAGAGACCGCCTATATCGGAAAGCGCCTCCTTCATATCGACCGCATTGAATATTATAAAGCTTATCATTACAGCAAAAAGAACGTACACTCTGCCAAGCACCCTTGACTTCTTAAGCCACGCTCCCGCAAACAGCTTCTCTATTATAAGGAGAATTGCAAACATAACACCCCAGATAATGAAATTCCAGGATGCGCCGTGCCAGAAGCCTGTGAGGAGCCATACAACAAAAATATTGAAAATATGACGGGCAGGACTAACTCTGTTACCTCCAAGGGGGATATACACGTAGTCTCTGAACCAGGTTCCGAGAGACATATGCCATCTGCGCCAGAATTCTGTTACGCTTTTTGAAATATAGGGATAGTTGAAGTTTTCAAGGAAATCAAATCCCAGGATCTTACCAAGGCCGATAGCCATATCGGAATAGCCTGAGAAGTCAAAATATATATGAAGTGAGAACGCAATGCCGTACATCCAATAAAACAGAACGGATTTTTCATCGCTTGCTCTGAATATGCTGCAAAGCTCGCCAAGCTGGTTTGCAATAAGTATCTTCTTTGCAAGACCCATAATAAAGCGACGGATGCCGAGAGCGGTATATTCGATAGTATGATTACGAGAATTGAGCTGGCGCGCAATATCGCTATAACGAACGATAGGACCGGCAATAAGCTGGGGGAACATCGTTACGTATGCGCCAAGGCTTATGGGGTTTCTCTGCGCCGCCTCGCCTCTGTACACGTCGATAGTGTAGCTGACTATCTGGAAGGTATAGAAGCTGATACCGATGGGAAGCGCGATTTTAAGAAGCGGAACGCTAAGGTGAGTTGCCGCATTGAAATTGGCAATAAAGAAATCTGCATATTTGAAATACAGAAGAAAGCTGAGGCTGATCACAACTGACACGATACAATACAGCTTTGACATAGCCTTAGTTTTAGCTTTTTCAATAAGTATGCCGAAAACGTATCCGAGAAGTATGGTTGCCATCATCAAGAAAACGTATTTCGGCTCGCCCCAGCCGTAGAAAACAAGGCTTACAATGAGCAGAGTTGTATTCTTAAGACGTTTAGGACTTATTGCATACAACAGCAGCACAACGGGCAAAAAATAATATAAAAAGGTTATTCCTGAAAATAACATATTTTATCCTTTTGTTTAAATTATAAACACCGCTTTCGCGGTGGTTTGGGAATATAAATTATCGTTTAGTGCCCAAGCCTCCCCTATCTTAGGGGAGGTGGATTGCCGAAGGCAAGACGGAAGGGTAGAAAAATGATTGATTACCTTCGAAAACTCCCCCTCAGTCTCACTGCGTTCGACAGCTCCCCTAAGATAGGGGAGCCTCAGTAACATAAATTATCGTTGCAGAGGGGATTTCGCTCGTTGCGACGAGCGACCAAGGGGTCCCCCCTTGGAATCCCAAAACGCAATAGGTTATTCCGCTCTCTGCGGAGAGCGTTTCAGGGCTCTGCCCTAAAAACCCGCGCCCTTTTCGGAAAAGGGCGGCAAAAGCGCCAACGATGTGCACCTATAAATTATCGTTTATAAACCTAATCATTCCCCCTAAAAAGGGGGAATGATCAAGAATACTTACTCTGTAACAGCTGTTTCAACAACTACGGAAGCAGAAGCATGCA
>JAZQVW010000138.1:0-15575 GCA_045632025.1 Candidatus Avispirillum sp.
TTCCGTTTCACTCAGGCAGGTAGTGAGGTTTCCGCGCTTCTGGGACGTATGCCCAGTGCCGTTGGTTATCAGCCCACACTTGCAAACGAAATGGGAACTCTTCAGGAGAGAATCACATCAACAAAGAGCGGATCTATCACCTCTATTCAGGCAGTTTACGTGCCTGCGGACGACTTGACTGACCCTGCTCCCGCAACGACCTTTGCCCATCTTGATGCAACGACGGTTCTTTCAAGAAGTATCGCGTCTCAGGGTATCTATCCTGCGGTTGATCCTCTTGAATCAACAAGCCGTATCCTTTCTCCCGATATTCTCGGCGAGGAGCATTATACGGTTGCAAGAGAGGTTCAGCGAATCCTTCAGAGATATGTAGAGCTTATGGACATCATCGCGATCATGGGTATGGACGAGCTTTCCGACGAGGATAAGATGCTTGTAGGAAGAGCGAGAAAGATCCAGAGATTCTTATCTCAGCCCTTCGACGTTTCCGAGAAGTTCACAGGTATTCCCGGAGCATACGTGCCCCTGGCAGAAACCATTCGTGGCTTTAAGGAGATCATTGAGGGTAAACACGATGATCTGCCCGAATCTGCATTCCTCTTCGTTGGAACTATCGACGAGGCAGTTGAAAAGGCGAAGAAGGTGGCAAGATGAAGCCCTTCGCATTGAAGATATCCTCTCCCGAGGGTGACCTTTTCAGCGGCGACGTAGCTATGCTCAGAGTCAGAGGAACAGAGGGCGAGCTTGCCGTTATGGCAGGACATATCCCCTTCGTTTCGTCCGTTGTGGCTTGTGAGTGCAAGATCATCTTTGAGGACGAAAGCGAAAAGCTTGGAGTGACCGACGGAGGAATCTTAACAGTTTCTCCCGATAAGGTAGTTCTCCTCTCAGGCAGCTTTAAATGGAATGAATAATAAAAAAGCAGACACCGTGGTGTCTGCTTTTTTTTATAGCTTGCAATAAATTATCACGTATTCACTTTTGTAGGATGATTTTATAAATAAGATAAGATCAAAATCCTCGCCTGATATCTCGTTTGCGTTGAAGTCACTTGAAACTGAAATGCTGTCAACGGTGTAAGTGAATTTTGCTCCCGTCATGTCAGTAAATAAAAGCTCGTCACCCATGGAAATAAGCCTTGAAAAGCCCATCTGATAGTCTGTCGCGCCAATGATAATGTCCTGCGAATAAACGCTTCCACTGACGATAGCGGGCTGATGCTTAAAGCCTTCGCCTGCGGAAACGGGACAGAGCGAATCGTATAGAGGCGCTTCAATAATACCTGCGTAGTCAGTGCCGTCAAGCTCAGCTATTGGCATTGACATATCCGATCTGTCGTCTATAAAACCGTCGTGTATCTGTGGCATAAGGGAATAAAGCAGCTCCGATGTTTTGGGCATATCCTTTACAGAGTTGGCCCTGGTAAGGTATGAGGCTGCAAGCAGAGCCATTGAGCTCAGTACAAGCGCTATTCCGAAAACGAGAAAAAGACTTGAAATTATTCTTTTCATTGCTCTCTCCTTTTCAGAAGAATAGCCATTATCATAAGGAGTATTCCGGAAATGCTCATTGAAATAATATAAGGCTCTGTGGTGCTTATGTCGCCCGTCTGAGGGGGATTTTCAGGGGTTTTATGGCACGTGTTGGTAACTATCATAGTAGAACCATCGTATTCAACCGTCGCCTTGTAATCGCCTGAAATATTGCGTTCAACAGCCTGCCATTTGCTGCCGTCGTCCTCATATTTCCAGGAGTAGCTCCAATTATTTTCAGAGCTTAGAATAACAGAGTCGTAAACTTTTCCGTTTCTGAGAATGTCGATCTCAACATTTGCAGGTCGGCCGGATGAGTTGCCGTTGTCCTTCCATTGCTTAACTACCTTGTGCTCGATCTCTTTTCTTGTCGGGGTATAGCTTGAGCTTTTGGGACGAGCCACAACGTCGTATAAATGCTCCCCTTCATCCATAGGGGAGGGAACTGCCGTTAGAAAGCTTTCAAAGGTGATAACGGTCTCATCAGCGGTAGACTTGATCTCTAACGTAAGATACATGCCTGCCTCAATGTCTGTAAATACAGCGCATCCCTTCTCGTTTGTTATAGCCGTGTAGGAGGGCTTTATGGAGTCAGCCGCAATGTATGAGGAAAGAGTTGATGCAACGCTTCTCCATTCGGCCTGCGAGGTGATGCCGTAGATGTTCACAGAGTAGTCTGCGAAATCCTTGGTAAGCTGGTAGGTGCCGTCCTCATAAACATCTGCTATTTTGTAGGTGCAGACGTCAAGTCCTTCAAAAGCCTTTCCCGAATTGATATATTCAACGGTAAGTGAGCAGGGTCTGTCGACCTCTATGGGATTTGCCGCATAGACGGGCGCCGCAGATAAAACGAGGGAGAAGAGAATAAGCCATACGGAAATGAAGGATATTAAGTTTTTCATCATAGATCATCTCCTAAATCATCTTTTTTAACGGGCTTGAAAAGAACTATCATCATCAGGGTGAATAGCATAGGCAGAGCAACAATGGGAGTAACGATAAGAGAATCTATCTGGTATGCATCCGACGTGATATAAATGGTCTTTTGCTGAGTATAATCCGTTTTAACTCCGCGCACCAGCAAACGGTGAGTGTTGATACCGTAAGGTGTGCAGGTAAGAAGAGTACAGTATTCGCCATCTGCGATAATGTTGATATCAGACGTATTTGACGGGTCAACTGTTTTTATCTGGTCAACCTGATAGGTTATAGTTCTGTCAAGTATTGTGAAATAGAAATAATCCCCTATCTCAAGGTGGTCAAGATTAGTAAAAAGGGTTGCAGAGGGAAGACCGCGATGAGCGGAAACAACGGCATGAGTGCTTGTGCCGCCAACAGGGAAGCTTGTTCCCTCAAGGTGACCGACAGCATGGCTGAGAACGTCGTTGCTTGTGCCGTGATAAACGGGAAGTTCAAGTGCTATTTTTTCAATTGTGATGTATCCGATCATTCCGGTGTTACTGATATCAAGGATTTCGTTATATCCTCCGATCTTTGAATGATCAAGCAATGGAAAAGCAAGGCCTGAAAGCTTCTTGTTGTAGGAATCTGCCGCTTCGAAAACTGCGGTATAGTCTTCCTTCGGTAGATTTTGGATCAATTGCTCATAGTCAACTATGGCTTCTGATTGTGTTTTAGAGTTCCAATAGCTGCTTATAGACGGGTATAACATTACGGAGAGACCTATGAAGAAAAAAAGCAGCAATATAAACGTGGACCATTTGTTTTTCTTTTTCATAGACATCTCCCTAATGTTATATTTTTGCTTTGGCCGCGGGGGATTTCCCCCGCGGCTATAGCTTTGATTAAAATTTAATTATTCAGCGATCTGGGACATTCTCTTCTTTGCAAAGAGGAGCACGCCTGCTGCGAGAACTACGAAACCGCCGAGTGTGATGAACAGTGTTGTACCGAGGCCGCCTGTTTCAGGAAGCATATCACCTGTTTTGTTTACTACGTGAACACCGGAGCCTGTGGAGAAGATACCGCTGTTGAAGATAGCATCAAGGTTAGCGTCGGAAATGATGAACTTCTGACGAGCTGTGAGCTTGTTGTAACCCTGAGGAGAAACTGTTTCTTCAAGGTAGTATGTACCGTTGTCAAAGCCAACGATTCTTACCTGACCGTCCTTAACAACGATGGGAACACCTGTCTCGTCAGCTCTTGCGCGGCGGTATGTAACGCCGTCGTCCATGAGAACAACTGCAACCTCTGTGCCGCCTGTGAGAGCGTCGTAGATTCTGAATTCAGCGCCGTCGATAAGAGTGTTCTGAGAATCTGTCTTAACGAGGTCGAAGCCGAATGTCTTTGTTGTAACAACGTCTTCTGTTGTGTAGTGGTCTTCACCGTATTCAAGCTTAGCTTCGTTTGCATTGCCTTCGCCTGCGATAACAGCATTGCGGTTAAGCAATGCAGAGTAGTAAATGATAACCTTGTCATTAGTTTCAAGAGTGTCGCAGAATGTGTTGGAGAAGATGATCTCGAATGTGCAATCATCATCAATGTCATCTGTGTTAACTGTGTAAGCGCTGGGGTCAACTGTTGTAGTTGTATTTTCTGTAGCGCCGGGCTCAACGAGCTCGATCTTGGAAACGCCCTGGAAAGTAAGTCCTGCGGACATCTTATCGTGGAGAACGTAGTTTTCAGCACCTGCATGAACGTTGATTGTTACGCGGTAGTTAACAGTCTGGCCGATATCAGCTGTGTTAGCGCCGCCCCACTGCTCGGTGGAGTCTTCCTGAACCTGCTTGTCAATTGTGGGGCTGCCGTTCTTTGCATTGATGGATGCGTTGGGGTTAGTTGTTGTAAGGCCGCAGAGAGCACCCATTGTGGAGTCGATGAGGTAGTAGCCAAGCTCAAGGTTGGAGAACTTACCGTTTGTGTTGCCATCAACAGTTGTGATAACGAATTCGCCTTCATTTTCGGAGGACTGAACGGGATCGATACCGTTAGCCTTAGCATAAGCGAGAGCTTCCTTAGCGAAAGCTGCAACTGTGGAATCGTCCTCAGCTGCTACCCATGTAACGTAGCCAGCTTCGTCAATATCAACGTACTGATAAGCTTCAGCTGTTTCGAAGAATGTTTCCCAAGCGGGGTTTACCTTGTAGGAGTATGCGCCTGTCTGTGTGTCGTAGCTTTCAAGGTCGAGGATCTTGTAGATCTCGTAAACGTTGTCTGTGCTAACGCCGTTGATTGTGATGGAGCCGTCATTTGCCGCGCCTGCGAAAACTGCGAGGTTAGCCGCGATAAGGAGAACTGCCAGCATGATTGTGAAAAGTTTTTTCATTTTTGTGTCCCTTTCTTTTTGTGTTTTTATTTTTTAATTTTTTTATAATTTGTGCCAGGATGATATCTCGGCTATGGCTAAGCCGGAGGCTTTTTCTTCCTCCTTTCCCGCTTATGCCGTAATATGCATCCTGTAAATAGTGATCCGAGCATCAGCCCGTATCCGCTAAGTACCCAAGGTGGATAGCCGTAAGCACCTGTGGACGGGAGCTCAACTCCGTGTCCTGCGGTGTTTCGGTTTATGATAAGCGTTTTATAAGATCCGGGATATCCTGAAACGTAGGTCATCTCTCCGAGAATGATCTCCCATCCTTCAATATTGAATTCTTCTTCAATTGAATAGACGATAACGTTTCCTTGATCGTCCTTGAAGGGAAGTCCGCTGAAGGTAACGGTCCAACCGTTTTGGAGAGAGAGTATCTCCGTTCTTCCCGTGAAGACTCCGTTTGCGTAAAGCCTTACGGGAACCTGATACGTATTATGTATCTGAGAGGGGTTAAGTCCCATATCCCAGTTCTTGTTAACTGTAACAGAGGTGAGATTGCTTTGAGGGATAGGAGTGTTTGTAGCTCTGAAAACAAAGCTTCCGTCCTCAACAACGATCTCCTCCGCCTTTTCAACCAGCGGCTTGAATATGACCGCATTTGATTGATTGGCTGAATAGATACCGTTATATTGCAATGTTCGGTATCCTATATAGTACCTGGAGTTGTTCCAGGATTCTCCGTAGTCGTGATATATACGGATTCCGCTTCCCGTTTGCTCATATTTCATATTAATATGATTGTTGTCGGTAACGGTAGTGAAGATAGAATCGCTGACGTTTCCTCCGCGATAGCTCAGATGCAGATATTGACCTGCGCCGTTTTTGAAGGTGACCGAGCCGTCCGAGGCAACGGTTGCAGTCCATAGAGCATAGATGGAGTTTTTAGCGCTTTCCGTGTCCACCCATATAAGGCATCCGCTGGAGCTACTTGTTGAGAGAGCTCCGTATTGTGAGGAGAGCACGTATTGCTCGCCTGTTTCAAATTGATAAGCTTCAGCCCAAATCTTGTCACCGCTGAGAGTTTTATCAAATTTTTGGATGCTTGAGGTGTATCCGGGATAAAATGCTTCCTCAACCTTGTATTCTATGATATCGGTCGTTTTTCCTTCTGCATCAACGTAGTATTTGGGGAGGTTCGTCCAAACGTATTTCCAATCGTTGTCCTCGCCAAGCCTTATTTCTCGGATTCGCCGGTACGTTCCGTCGGGATCCTTAATAAGAAGATAGAATGTTGGGAGATCGCCCGAGTGATCGGTCGTATCGTTCCATTTCTTTGAAATTTCAACCGAGGTCACCTCGCGGACCCAGTCCTCTGCGTTGGTAACGACTATGTATGCCTCCTGCTTGTCAACGTCCACCTTCAGCCCGTGAACTGTAAATCCGGGTGAAACGGTGCCCGTTTGGTCGGCAATGATGTCAACCTCGTAAGAGGCATATCCCTTGTGGTCAAGAGTTAAGCAGATTATACCGTTTGCAATGCTGTAGTTATCCTTCGTCGGGGGGCCTGTTTCTTTGATATAGTAGGTCTTACCTGAGGTCATTCCCCACATATGGGCAACGCCGTTAGTAACTGTGAAGATGTTTGTGGATTTTTCTCCGTTTTCGTAAGCGCTTTTGGATGTCCAAAGCTGAGCAGGAACTGTGCATTCCTTGTCGAGATAAACGGAGAACTGTGCGCCGTTCAGAATTTCCTGAGTGAGAACGTCCTCTTTTCTGATCTCAAAGTCAAATCTGGGGGCTAAGTTGAAGTAGATCTCGCAGTTGGATTTTGAGCTTCCTCGTTCAAGGTAGTAGATGGTGAGGATATGCTCGCCTGCGGTGATTCCGTAATCGGAAAGATTTCCAACCACCCTGCCGCCCTGAGTGATAACGCCTGTGGAGAAATTGATGTCACCCACCATAATATCGTGGATACCACCGATGTCGAGAACCATTTTTCCGTCAATAACAACCCAAACGTCGTCGTCTCCTGAGAAATGGAAGTGCATCTCGTTTCCGTAGATGTCGTGGTTTCCTCCGCTTCCCGGATCGTCAGGCAGGAAGAAGTCTACGTCGATGTCCATACCGTACCAGTAGTTTGAAACAACCCGGCCGGTGCTGTTGTTTTCGTCGCTGTAGCAGGAGTCGTAAGCATAATGCTGAATTCCTTTTCCTGCGAATTCTCCGTTGTCGCCGTTGTAGTTAAATCGAGATATGGTCTGTCCGTTTGTGTTTGCATAGGGGGAGTTGAAGGGAAGGAAGTCGGAGTGTCCTCCGATTCCGCCGTCTCTCAGGGAGTCAACGGTGCATTCAAGATAATCGTAAACGTAGAAGCGCTGCTCGCTTTGGTTGTAGGAGGCGGCGTTCATTTTTGAGTCGTAGAAGTAATATCCGTAATGCGGGCTGTCGGGATCGCTTTCAAATCTGAAGAGATGGTCGCCCGTACCAACGAAGGTCTTACCGAGAACTCCATCGTTTTCCGAGGTCATCATATTGTCTTCCCCGAAAAGCATTTCTATGAGCCGTGTGTTGTAGATACCCGTGGTAACCGTTTCTTGGTTTGAGTTGGTGTTTTGCCTGTTGTTAACGTAGGTCAGATCACCGTTTGCATCGTAGTCAACGAAGACGATGCCGAGAGCATCGTATCCCGAGGCTCCCGAGCCGCTTGTGGCAAGTGACCAGGTCTCGCTGTGTCCGTTT
The DNA here is from genome assembly GCA_045632025.1 of Candidatus Avispirillum sp. Lineage (GTDB taxonomy): Bacteria > Bacillota > Clostridia > Oscillospirales > CAG-272 > Avispirillum. Next base: position 7,543 of record JAZQVW010000138.1, read on the forward strand.
GCATCAACGGAAACGCTTACCGTTGATGAGTTAGCATTTATGAGAGTGTTGTAGTCAAATAGCTTGACTGTAACGAAGCCCTCCGTGCTTTGAGTGGGATGAGTATATTCGTTGTAGAAGCCAACGTCGTATGTTGCAGGCACCCAGTCGGGATAGAATACCATATGCCTGTTAACGATTATCTCTTCTCCCGGCTCGTAGTAGTTGCCTCCCGCAACGTCAAACCATCCGCGTATCTTGTATTCATACTTGGTAGGTGATAGCCAGCTTTCGGGAAGCTTCAGTACGTTGCCTTGAGTAACAAAATAAGCTGTATCGGGAGAGCCTGCCAGACTTCGGTTAACTCCTCCGCAGGTTCCGTCAAACCAGACTGCATATTGCGGCAGGGCTTGTCCGAAATACAGAACGGAGGCTGAGCTTTGGCTCGTGGTGCTTACGAAGGTTTTGTTGTTTTGAAGCACAGCATATGAATTTTGCCTTGCGCCTCTTACTCTGACTCCTCCGCTTGTCTGGTAAAGTGCGCTTTCCCATTTATCCGTCAGAATAGCATCTTGGACATTGCCGTTCTGGAATGGATGCAGATACCGTCCTGCGGTTGAGTTGTATATGTAGTAGGTTGGCCTGTTGTCGTATGAGGTCGTACTGCTGAAGGTCCAGTATAGGAGACTTGAGCTTGTACTGTCCGTTGTTATGTTTCCTTGTGAGTCAACGAAAATTTCAACTGCATTTCCGTTGCCGCTGAGGGCATAGTATTTACCGTCCGTGCCCTGCGTGTAAAGAATAAACTTGGTGCCCGATGTCAGCATATTGGTGCTGAAGGTTTTTGCCTGAGCAATAGGATATGCTCCTGAGCCTTCGTCGGCTAATGTGTCGGATATGTGCGGGCCTTCTTCGTTGCCGATAATACCGTAGCCTACGATCAGATCGTCAAAGAGCTGATATAATGCTTCGGCGACAGTATTTTCCAGATCTCCTTCTATAACCTTAACCTGACCGTCCGCAACGCCTGTTACGATGGCAGTAGCTTCGGGCGAGCCGTTAAGGTTTTTATCAAGGAAGATGACGTCACCTGGCGAAGGAACGTAGTCGTCTTTGAGCTTATATAGCCCCGACTCCTCCCATTGAAGTCTCATGGAGTCGGCACCTGCGCTGATGGGAACGTCCTCAAGTCCGCTGTACCTCAGACAAAACGCAGTAAACATAGTTGACCAATCGCCGTATGGGTTTCCGAACCATTCACCGTAGCGGGTATAACCGTGCCGTATACCGCCTGAATCAACCGTAAAGTTTAAGGTGCTTTCCGTGTATCCGAGCTGAGACCTTGCGATCTCAACAACGGTTTCGCTGATTGAAAGTCCTCTCGGAACCTGACTTAAGGTCATTTCCCAATCGTCGGACGTTTCAATATCAGCCTTTATATCCGAATAACATGAGGATATGTGGATGTGCTCCTCGTATCCGCAATCAAGGGATTCGCCGCAGACCTCGCTGTGAATATGCTCGTCATATCCGCAGAATGCTTCGCCTGCCATTGTTATGCCGGTCAGCTTAAGCCACCAGAAAACTCCAAGAATAACAGCCAGAGAGAGCAGGGGTAAAACAGCGGCTATATTCTTTTTGGTTGACGAATTGCGTTTGTTGATCAGTAAATATTTATTTATATCGTTGTTTATATCTGCCCCCTCCTTTCCTGAAGTATTTTAGAGTGAAGCTTAGTCTATGATCGATATGTCAGACAAAGGCCAGATTTTAAGGATGATCTTGCCTATGACCTGATCCTCGGGTATACAGCCGATAACAGTGCTTCGGCTGTCAATAGACGTGATCCTTTTGTCTCCCAAAAGAAAATATTCATTCGGGGGAACCTCGTATGGAAATTCAATATCGCATTCGCCAAGCCCTTTTTCTGCAAGATAGGGCTCGTCGATCATTTCGTTATTAACGAAAACGTTTCCTTCGTCGTCAATAATAATAGTATCACCGGGGAGACCGATAACTCTTTTTATCAATATCTTATTGGAATAAGAGAATCCGCAAAGATCTCCTCGCTGAAGCTTAGTTGTTTTGAAGAGAACGACTATCTCCTCGTTTTTGAGAGTAGGCTCCATGCTGGTTCCGGATATCTGAAGAACGGGGAACACGAGCGTTGCTATAAGAACGGCTATTGCCGCAACTATAATAAGCGCGTATATAGAGCTTTTGATAATACGTCGGAATCTGATCTTATTTCTTTCGTGTTTAAGCTCTGAGCTTATTTCCTTAACGGTGGGAAAATCCTTTTCTATTTGTTTTTTCATTTTTCTGTTTTACTTTCAGATTGATTTTCAATAAACAGCTTGTTAAAATCATCGCTGAGAGCGCGAAGCTTTGTTATTTTATCTTCCATTTCCTTCAGCCTCGCCTCAGCGCGCTGTTCACGCTCGTAGCATTTGATTTCAGCTTCAGTGATCATATCAGCCGCCTTCTTGCGAGCCTCTTCCTCTGCGGTCTGAAGGTTTTCATCAAGAAGATTGCTTTTGCAGATAATATTTTCAACGTATTGATCTGCGGCAGCCTGCGCCGCCTCGAAAACGCTGTTGAGGCGAATTGCAGCATCAGCAATATTTCCTGCCTGAAGCTCGGTCATTTTTCTGTTGCGAAGAGCGGCCTCGGATTTCTTCAGCTCCTCTTCCAGCTCCTCAACTCTCTTTGTCTGAGTAAGAAGCAGCTCAAGCAGCTGTTTTCTATTTAATTTTCTAAGCTCAAATTCTTTCACAGCACACCTCTGTTGGTTTATATAAATCTAGATTTTTAGATACAATTATACAGGGTAATTATACTAAATTCGAGCTAAAAAGTCAAGAATTTACATGGTTGTTGAGTGGCGAAAAATGCCCGTAAATAAAGGTTTTTTAAAGAAAAAAGCCGCTGTAAGAAACAGCGGCTTTTGAATTTGGTATAAAACTTATTTTATCATCTTGTAGAACAGGTTGCGAACGTGGTCTGCAGCAGCCTTTGTGTCCTCGTATGACTTTCTCTTTTCCTTGTTCCATGTGTTTTCGGAAATGAAGGGAAGGCGCTCTGCAACGCTCTTGAGACCGTCTGCGCGGCCGAGAGCACCGTTTTCATAGTAATCTGTCTTTTCAACGAAGTCGCCCCAGGAATTGAGCTGACCGCCGATGAGATTGCTGTTTTCGGGCATTCTCATAGCGCCGTTGCAATAGGGAGAAGCATCGTTGATCGTACCGAAGGAGCGGATATCCCAGTCATAGCAAGCCTTTTCGCTGTAAACCCAAAGAGGGGTAACAACGTATGTGGGAAGCCATGAGCAGTTGATAACCTCGAAGCCGTCAGCAATAAGGGAAGCGGCAAGCTGGAAGCTTGAATCCCAAACCATAACCTTAACTTCCTTGGGGATCATGCTGTTGGTTGTCTTGTGGAAGCCCTCCCAAACGATAGGAGTTTTGCCCATTTCAATAACCTGCTTTGCGTTTTCAGCAATGTAGTGAGCGAGAAATCTGAGCATTACCCATTCAGCCTGAGAGATTCCGGGAGCCTCGTCTTCCATATTGAATCCAAGAGTACGGCCGTATTCAAGACACTTGTCGCATCCGAGCCACCAACCGAGACGACCCTCGTCGCCGCCGATATGGATGTAGTCGGAGTGGGGGAACATTTCGCAGATCTCGCGATATATGGCCTTTGTGCCTTCAATTGCTTCAGCGTGGAAACCGAGAATACCTTCCTTATCGAAGATCTCGGGATAGCATTTCATAATAAGAGTTGTGTGACCGGGAGTGTCGACCTCGGGAACGATCTGAACGTTGCGGGAGGCTGCATATGCATCAAGCTCTGCGATCTCGTCGGGAGTGTAGCTTGCGCCCTGCTGAGAGAGAAGAGGGAATGTCTTGCAGGGGAGAGTGAAGCTTTCGTCGTCGGAGAAATGGATGTGGAGATATTTGATCTTGTAGAGCCAGCAAAGGTCAACGTAGTTCTTAAGCTCTGCGAGAGGATGGAAGCTACGGGCTGTATCAACAAGAAGTCCGCGATAATCGCAGTCGGGCTTGTCTGTCAAGGTCACCTGAGGAAGCATAAGCTTTCCTTCAAAGATGGAAGCCATCTGAAGAACAGCGGAGAGAGCATAAGCTGCAGCATATCCGTCTGCTGCAAGGATCTCAACCTTTTCGCCGATAGCAAGGCGGTATTCGCCCTCAGCCATAAAGGAAGCCTCAGAGATCACAAAATCAGCGTTTTCGTTGCTAATGGAAAAATCAATATCAAGCGCCTTTTTAGCCTGAAGCGCAAAAGTTTCAGCCTGAAGCGCGAAGCTGCCTGCAGAGATAACGGGCGCAAAAGCCTTCAGCTCGCCGCATCCCCACTGACCCTTGGGGGAGGGAATCATATTGTTGATCATAGTGTAAAAACCGATCCTTTCAATTGTATGTGTATATTCTACCATATAAGAGCGAAAAGTGCAAGTATCATAAGCGTTTAATTGACTTTTTATTGTGCCTGTTGTAAAATGTATTTACAGAAAAACAGTAAGTATGGAGGGCGTTATGACAAACGTTTTCAACGTATGCGATTTTGGCGCTGTAGGTGATGGCGTAACCGATTCAACTGCGGCGATTCAGCAGGCGATAGATAAGGCAGGAGAGGTAAAGGGGGCAGTTGTAGTTCCTCCGGGAACGTATCTTTCGGGAACTCTTTATCTCAGACCCAGCGTTTGCCTTATGGGCTACAGCGGATGGGGATACCGAGAAACGGGCGGCTCGGTCATAAAGCTTCGCGATGGAGATGCAGTTTGTCTTGTAGATATGTCGGGCGCATTTGGTGCACGTATCCGCGATATTCAGCTGCTTGGCAATCATTGCGCAGGGGAAAACGTGCACGGTGTATACATTAAGTGGGAGAATCAGGAAAGCCGACTTCACGACGACCCCGTAAGAGAGGATAACGCCTTGCCCGAAAAGTGCCAGATAGGCTTTCGCGAGGATAGCGTGACCATTGAGAATTGCTATGTGAAGAATTTCAGCGGAGATGCCGTTCATCTTGAGCGCATCTGGGCGTTCACAATAAAGAGCTCTATGTTCGTTGCGAATAAGGGCAACGCAATTTATATAAACGGTTGGGACGGTTGGATAACGGATTGCATTATGCACACGAATCACGGCGCGGGAATATATACTGACGTAACGTGTGCCGCCGTTACCATAACCGGAAACAGAGTTGAATGGAATCGTCGAGGTGGATTCAATCTTGTGAATTCCAATCTGCTTAATATAACGGGTAATTATTTCGATCGCTCCTACGGTCCTGCTATAAAGCTGATAGGGGAGAGAACTCCCTGCCATAATATAGCGGCAACAGGAAATATCTTTAACAGAAGCGGAAAATCCACCGAGGAATTCCCCGTAGGCGAATATGAAAAATGCCATCTGTATTTTGATAATTGCTATAATCTTGCATTCACGGGAAATACCTTCATCAGCGGAAAGGACGATTTCGGTGAGGAGGGCGGATATGGACCAGATTACAGTATTATATGCAAGCGCCTATCATCCTGCGTGATTTCAGGCAATACAATGCAGGGCGGACATATCAAAAAGTCAATTGTCGATCTTGGTGAGCATATAGGCGAAAATGTCATAAACGATAATGCGGGTGCCTAAAATGTGTCATTTTGGTACACACATGTTCATACATTCAAAAAACGGAAATAAAAGTCGAAATACAGCCGTAAAATAAAGTAATATTTACTTGCATTTGGTAAATCTTTGTGTTACTATAAATTGGTTGGAAACAACCAATTATAGTGAAAGAAGGAACTTTTTCTAATGGCTAACGATGTTAAGAAAAACGGCGGTTGGAGAACTAACAAGTGGATCAGAGCTGCTATTCCTGCGCTTCTGCTTCATTGTAGTATAGGTACAGTTTATTGCTGGTCTATCTTCAGCCAGGAAATCGCTGATTATATCGGCTTCTCCAAGGGCGCTACAGAATGGGCGTTCAGCTTTGCAATCTTCTTCCTTGGTATGTCTGCTGCATTCCTCGGAAATATTGTTGAAAAAGATATTCATAGATCATCCCTTATCGCTGCTATCTGCTTTGCTGCAGGTATGGCAGGTACAGGCGCATTCATTTACTATGGTGGCCTTCATAAGGGTAGCGTTCTTGCTCTCGTAGGCATTTACGTTTGCTACGGCCTTATCATGGGTATCGGTCTCGGTACAGGATACCTTTCTCCCGTAAAAACACTTATGCTTTGGTTCAAGGACAAGAAGGGCCTTGCAACAGGTCTTGCGGTAGCAGGCTTTGGTGCAGCAAAGGCAATTGCCAGCCCCATCATGCAGTCTATGCTTGAGGGTCTCGGCGAAGGCGGCATCTATAAGATGTTCATCATACTCGCATGCGTTTATTTCGTAATGATGTTCGTAGGACATCTTCTTCTCAAGAAGCCCGATGATTGGCACGAGCCCAGCAACAAGGCAGAGAAGCAGAGCATCATTGCAGTTATCAAGACAAGACCTGTTATGAACTACGTTGGTATCTGGCTTATGTTCTATATCAACATCACATGCGGTCTCGCTCTTATCTCTCAGGAAAAGTCCATCGTTAAGTGCATCGGCCTTGCAAGCGTTGTAGGTATCGTATCCACAGTATCTGCAATCTTCAATGCAGGCGGCCGTCTCGGTCTTTCCGCTCTTGGCGATAAGATGAAGGATAGAAACACAATCTATAAGATCATCTTCATTGCATCTATCGTAATGACAGGTATCGTTGTAGCAACAGGTGCTGTAACAAAGGGCGCTGAAAACGGTGTTCTCGCAGCTATCGTTCTTGTGCTTATCATGGTAGTAAACGCAGGCTACGGCGGAGGATTCTCCAACGTTCCCACACTCCTTTCCGACCATTACGGTATGGGAAGCATCAGCGCGCTCCACGGTATCACACTTTCTGCATGGGCATTCGCAGGACTTTCCGGTAACCAGCTTGCAACATGGATCGTTAACCACATTGGCGATACAGAAGCAGCTTATAACACAGTTGGTTATCAGACAGTAATGTACGTAACAGTTGCACTTTATGCAGTAGCACTTCTTCTCAGCTTTATTTTTGTAAGACCTATGAAGAAGGACGCTGAATAATTGTAAAATATAAAAAGCAGCAGCTATAAGCTGCGGCTTTTTTGTTTTTGTGGGAATAAAAACCCGTTGACAACAAGGGTTGATTGTGGTATCATATTTTCAGAAAAACCATCTTCTTAGTGGGTTTGTGACCAGGTCACAGAATTCGCTCTTAGAAGATGGTAAAATAACGTCAGTAAAGCGAAAGGCTTGGTAAACAAAATGGCAAAGTATAAATGTAAAATTTGCGGCTATATCCACGAGGGCGAAATGAACGACGATTTCAAGTGCCCCAAGTGCAGACAGCCCGCTAACGTATTTGAAGAAATTCAGGAGGAAAAAGTAATGGCAAAGAACATCTACGCAGGTACAAAGACAGAAAAGAACCTTTGGGAAGCATTCGCAGGCGAAAGCCAGGCGAGAAATAAGTATACATATTTTGCTTCCGTAGCAAAGAAGCAGGGCTTTGAGCAGATCGCAGCTCTCTTCCTTAAGACTGCTGATAACGAAAAGGAACATGCAAAGCTTTGGTTCAAGGCTCTCGGCGAGCTTGGTGACACAGCTGAAAACCTTCTCCACGCAGCTGAAGGCGAAAACTACGAATGGTCAGATATGTACGACACATTCGCAAAGGAAGCAGACGAAGAAGGCTTCCACGAGCTTGCAGAGCAGTTCAGAGGCGTTGCAGCAATCGAGAAGGCTCACGAAGAAAGATATCGCGCTCTTCTTAATAATGTTGAAACAGCACAGGTATTTGAAAAGAGCGAGGTTAAGGTTTGGGAGTGCAGAAACTGCGGACATCTCGTAGTTGGCACAAAGGCACCCGAGGTTTGCCCCGTATGTAACCATGCGCAGGCTCACTTCGAAGTACACGCTGAAAACTATTAATTATAATTAAAAAAGCTCCCCGATTTCGGGGAGCTTTTT
>JAZQVW010000139.1:0-10974 GCA_045632025.1 Candidatus Avispirillum sp.
GGCTCGATTACGTAAGGAATATACTTCTCGTTTGTTTCGGGATCGAAATATTCCATGGACTCGCCGCTCTCGTTCTGGTGAGCTGTAAGGTCGAAGTCTGTTCTGTCAGCGATACCCCAAAGCTCGCCCCAGCCGAAGGGGAAGAGGTATTCAAAGTCTGTTGTTGCCTTGGAATAGTGGCTAAGCTCAGCAGGATCGTGGTCACGAAGCTTGAGGTTTTCATCAGCCATACCAAGGTTGAGAAGGAACTGATGGCAGTATTCCTTCCAGAATGCGAACCATTCAAGGTCCTCGCCGGGCTTGCAGAAGAATTCAAGCTCCATCTGCTCAAACTCACGGATTCTGAAGATGAAGTTACCGGGAGTGATCTCGTTTCTGAAGGACTTACCTACCTGGCATACGCCGAAGGGAAGCTTCTTTCTTGTTGTTCTCTGGATATTCTTGAAGTTTACGAAGATACCCTGAGCTGTTTCGGGACGGAGATAGATCTCTGTGGAGGAGTCCTCTGTTACGCCCTGGAATGTCTTGAACATCATATTGAACTTACGGATATCTGTGAAGTCGGACTTGCCGCATCCGGGACAGGGAATGCCCTTCTCGCGGATATAAGCTGTCATTTCCTCGTTGGACATAGACTCAACGATCATTTCAACGCCGTTTTCTGCGTTCCAGTCCTCGATGATCTTATCTGCTCTGTGGCGCATCTTACAAGCGCGGCAGTCGATAAGGGGGTCGTTGAAGTTTACAACGTGTCCGCTCGCAACCCATGTCTTGGGGTTCATAAGGATAGCTGCGTCAAGACCTACGTTATACTTGCATTCCTGAACAAACTTCTTCCACCAAGCCTTCTTAACGTTGTTCTTGAATTCAACGCCGAGGGGGCCGTAGTCCCAGGAGTTTGCAAGACCGCCGTAGATTTCACTGCCGGGGTATACGAAGCCTCTGTTCTTACAGAGAGCTACGATTTTTTCCATTGTTTTTTCTGTGTTTTTCATTGCCATGGTTTTATAGTGTCCTTTCGGTTTTTAAACTTATTTATCTGTAATTATAGAAGAGCTCCATTGCCTCGTTTGTGTCGGGAATGTAGTACGCTTCTTTATTAGCTGATGCTGAAACAAATCTGCCGGGATAAACGTATACCTGCTTACCCATCCAGGAATATGCGCGGATAACGTCGCCGTTTTTCGCGATATCTGCAGTTGTTATATTGGTTTTCATCTTGTTTTCAAGGCCTCTGATAATGTTCTGAAGAGCGTTATCGGAGGAGCCTGAAATATTATTGAGAACTCCGTTCACAAAGCTTGTGAGGATAGTCATCTCCTGCTCTATGCCGTCTGTGTAATCGCTATAGAGAAGGGCAACGCCAAGCTTCTTTGCAAGCTTCACGGAGGAGGCTGCATCAAGCTCGTTTGTGATTGTGATAACAGGAGCCGGAGGCTCTGTTTCGGGAGCTTTCGTTTCTGTTGTTTCGCTTTCGCTTGACTCAGGCTCAACGGGATCCTCAAGAAGAAAGGTCTCATCGGGGAGAGTTTCGTCCTTGGAGGAATCACTTTCAGCGCTGCTGTCCTCCTCGCTTCCGTCGGAGGGCTCCTTATAGGTTACATACTCCTTGCCGTCAAAGCCGATGGGAAGGGGGATCTCGCAGGTTACCGCTCCTATGGAGCTTGCAAGAGAGGGGAGATCGATCGCATTCATCACCGTATAATAATCAATATCAAGACCGATCATTGTTCCGACCTTTTCGCTGAGGAAGTCTATTCCGTATACAGCGTAAAGCTCTCCAAGTGTATAATCGCCCGTTCCCGTTTCCACCTTTGTGATGGTGGGGATAGTCATTATAACGTAGTCTCTTGTCTGAACGTTAGCGTGGACAACTGCTATTGCCTTAGCTTCAACCAAGCGGTAGTCCTTACCAAGAAGGCCCTCGCCTGCTCCCTCAACCTTTTCAAGCTTGGAGGAGTTGGGATAATAATCGCCATAGACAGTTGTTCTCTTATCGTATACGACCATCAGCCACGTGAAGGTCTCGCCCTCAAGGGGCTTTGAGAACTTATCGTTCTCATCAACGTCGCCTGCCGACGTGTCCTCAGGAGTTACAAGGATCTGGCTGATGTCCTTGTTATTAGTGTTAAATATATCGGTTACGGCACCTGCAACGTATCTCGCCGCAAAGATGGCCACAACACCTAATACCACCAGAGAAATGGCAAAGGTTATACCGAAATTTCTAAGATTTCTCATATATAGTATCATGCCTTTCTTGGCATTTGAGCCGTTTCTATATTTCCGGTCTGCTTATGCAGATCAAAATATTTAAGCTACAGCTGAAATATCCTCTTTGCCCGTGCAAAGTATTATATTCGCCGTTATATTTTATCAGCCTGCTGTTGTTGCCTTGGAAATATCCGTTATGAGAACGCTTTGTGTAACGCCGTTTCCTCTCAAGCGGATCTCCATACCGGGAGTTACGTACTCGCCTCCGCACACAAAGCCCTTCTCAGTCATCTTTCCTCTGACGGAAAAGGTTCCTGCGATATCGACCTGTGCGCCATTTGAATAGCTGAGAATGTATTCGCCCTTGGCATTTTCGTTATAAACTCTTGCAGGAGTTGTTACCACGTTTCCGGAAACAGTTCCGAAAAAGGTTTCGTTTTCATCGTAATAAAAGCTTGAGCCTGACGTTATAAGCTTACTTATTTCGCTATCGGCTGCCTCAATAACGTATGAAACGTAATATTCCTCCTCGGCGGCGGCAAACAGGCCTACATTTCCTGCAAAAACCTTGAATCCAACGCCAAACACGGCACAGCAAAGCAACAAAATTACAAAAACATCAATAGCGGTGATTCGCTTTTTTGAATATGTTTCCATTTGCTTAACCTTTCGTTAGGATTATATGCTTATTTTTTCTTATTTACAGCGTTCTTCTTAGCCTGAGCGATCTCTTTTTCCTTTTCCTTCTGGATACGCTCAGCCTCTTCCTTTGCTCTCTGCTCTTCAGCCTGCTCCTCAAGCTTGATCTCACTGATATGCTCTGCAAGACCGGAAAGGAGTCTTGTACTGGGCTTTCTCATGCAGATGAAGATAAGCACAACGATCGTGATGGCTGATACGCAAAGGATGAGAGCCTTCCACGTTTTTGATTCGTGGAACATTGCTTCTGTATATGTGATAGCTACAAGGCCGAGAAGTCCGCAAAGGGAATAAAGGATCTTAACAGCTTCCTTATGTGTGAAGCCCATATCAACAAGTCTGTGATGGAGATGTCCTCTGTCGGGAGCGAAGGGGCTATGGCCTGTAAGCACGCGACGGATGATAGCTGTGGACGTGTCAAGAAGAGGAAGCGCGAAGATTGCACAGGGTGCAAGGAATGAAAGCATTGTATGAAGCTTAAAGAGACCCTGAACGGATATGATGGAAAGCGCATATCCAAGGAAGAGCGCGCCTGTATCGCCCATAAAGATTCTTGCGGGATTCATATTATAGGGGAGGAAGCCAACGCATGCCGCAACGAGAACTGCTGTAAGCATTGCGCTTGCGATATCGCCGGAAACGAGGATAACGCCGAACATTGAAAGAGCGGTGATGGCGGAAACACCGCAAGCAAGACCGTCAAGACCGTCAATAAGGTTGATAGCGTTTGTGAGACCTGCGATCCAGAGGATAGTGATCGGAATAGCCCAAACACCAAACTCTACGATCTTACCAAACATTGCTACGTATTCAATACGAACGTCAAACAATACAACTGCAATAGCAGATGCACCAAGCTGGATAAAGAGCTTAAGGAGAGCTGAAAGACGGAAAATATCGTCGAGAATACCGAGAGTTACAAGCATACCGCCGCCGATCCAGATAGCGTAAAGATGGGGAGCATGCTCACAAAAAACTGCTGTTGCAAGAACGAATGCGATGTAAATGCCGAGACCGCCGATACGGGGCATAGGTTTTCTGTGCATACGGCGTGCATCTGTGGGAACGTCGATCGCGCCGAGTCGATAAGCAAGGAGTCTAACGGGGGGAGTTACAGTATACGCTGTAAGCGCCGCACAAATAACTGCTATGATAGCAATAAAAAGTATTGAGTTTTCCATTTTTCTGTCCTTTCTTTTCTAAAAAAGTTTAGGTTTATAGACTCAATTAAATAAACTGATTTAACAAATAGCGTATGCCTCGGCTCATCCGTTGGAGGAGCGGACGCTTACGCATTCACCTTCGAAATAGAGGGACGGGGTTCTGAAGGAATAATCGCTTCCTGCTGAAATATTATATCCGTTTATCTCATAACCAAATTTTGTTTCTGTAACCTCAGCCTCGATAGTGATATACATTGTGTTATATCCGTCAATTTTGGAATTCACAACGTTTCCGCTTGAATCGGAGCCGCTATGATAGGCCTGAGACACTGCAACCGAGCTTACCACGCCAACCGGATCTCCGTTGGCATCATAAACAGATTCTCCCTCGGCCACCTTATCAGAAAGCTCTCGTCTGATCTCAGGCACCTCGATAGTGTACTGGATCTTTATCTCGCCTCCGCTGTTTTGCATATTGATCACTATAGCATACACGGCATAAGCCATCGCTATAAGTATCACTGCAAAGATAACAAAGTCAACGACGTTTAATTTTTTTCGTGATTTATTCAAAACAACAATACCTGCCTTTCCATCCTTATCTCACACGGTCAATGCTTCAGATAACGATTTCTGCACTGTTTTTATCCATACTGTTATGGTCCGCCTCAAGACTATAGCTTGATTTCTGCTCTGCATCGGACGCGATGGATGAAGCTGCGCCTACCAGCATCCAGAACAAGACGAACACCTCGCTATGCGCCCAGGAATTGACGCCAAGACCACAAACGAAAAGCACCACTGTGCACGCCGCGGGAGCAAGGGCTCTTGTAAACGCCGCGCTCTGCATCTGCGCGCCTCGTCTGCTCTTCTCCTTCAGAATAAATCCGAAGAGCAATACTGCAAAGCTGACGAGGATAACTGCGCCTATCACTCCGATGGAGGAGATGACTGCGCCAAGGAAGCTTTCTCCCGAGCCGAAGCTTTCATTTATGCTTCCGCCAACAAGCACGTAAAGGATACCGTCCTCTGCGGCTATATCCAGACTTTTCATAAAGCTGATAAGATTATCAACCGCGATCCTGTTGCTTCCTCCAAGCCATATCCAGGCGGCATATGCTGCGCAGGACATTGCAAAAAGCACGTAGGAAGCCTTTTTATTATAGAAAAACAGCCAAAGCACTATGCTTGCAACGGACACGATCAGATAGAGATAATATCCGTTATACAGCATAAACGCGATCATTGCCAGAGTGCAAAGAAACGCTGTTCTGCCGGGCATTCCCGAGCGGGTTATCAAAAACGACGCTCCAAGGGGAACAAGTGCGGCGCACGAGAGCGCCATGGCCGCAACGTTAAATACAGACATATCCGCATCTATTTTCAAGAACACGGAGATCAGATCAAAGCCGACGTACAAGGCTGAAGCAATTGAAACAAATGCAAGAGCGCAGGCAAGGATCCTTTCCGCTCTTATGCTCTGCCCATCGGAGGCTGAGATCAAAAAGAACACGCACATCATCAAGGTATATCTGAAGTCGCCAGAGAATAGCTCGGATACCGCAATAATAAACAGAAGAATGATAGCTACAGCTCTGTGATGCCTGAAGGAAATGCTTCTCTTTCCTCTCAATGCCTTTATGAAAAAGGCCGCCATACCGAGAGCTGATATCATGGAAAATATTTTCCAGTTTCCAAGAGGAAGAACAGCCGCCGCTATAAGCGCCGCCGCCTCGGGATAGGTCATCACTATGCCAAATGCGGCAACCGCAAGAGCAAACGTTAAAACCTTTGCCGTCGGATAAACGAAGGTTGCAGACCCAAGAAGCACTCCAAGAAGAAATGCAACGTTGGCTCGCCCAACGTGCCGCCCCATCAGATTAACGTGAAGCCTCATTCCCACAGCCTCGGAAATGGTCTTTCCCGTTTGCGTATACGTAAGCATCGTTCCGAGAGTTCCTCTTGAGAAGATCAACGGAAGCGATACCAGCGCCACGCATGCTCCGATAAACACGTCTCTTACCTCTCCTCCGAAGCCATAGCTCATTTTAAAGAAGGAGATCAGCGCACTGTATATACCGAAGGTCAGAAGAAACGCTCCTGCAACACTGTTTTTTATATAGGGGAGGTTTTCCCTCGTCTTTTTCAGAATATGGGAGACAACGCTTGAGTCGTATGCTCTGACAGCCTTAAGACGAGCGCTCTGCGCCAGGGCGATCGTTTTTTCAAGCATATTCGTGATGGGACGTTTTTCTTTTCCCACAGAAGAATTGTCCATGGCGCCTCCTATCTGATAATAATCAAAATACTGTAGATATTCACTTTATCATACCACAATGATCGTTTTTTTTCAATAACTATTTGATATTTTCCCTACTTTTTAATTATTATATAGGCATTTTTCGGCCTTTTTTTGCACCTTTGACTCCGACGGCGCCGCAAATGCTCCGAAATAACAAAAAAAGCCTGAGAATACCAACGTTTTCATCAGAACCCTCAAGCTTTTTATTCATCTGTTTTCTATCTCGTAAAACACTGTTTTGTGGCGCAATGCCGCCCTGACGCGATCTCCCTTTTTGATCCTGCAGGAAAGAAGCTCCTCCGACAGAGTATCCTCTATCTCACGAACGATAGCGCGGCGAAGAGGACGCGCTCCGTAAGCAGGATCAAATCCGACTTCGGCAAGATATTCCACCACTTCGTCGTCAAAGGATAGCTCTATCCCCTCGCATAATATCCGCTCTGCAAGATGAGACAGCATAGACCTTGTTATAGTCCTTATATTTTCATCGGTCAGCTTATTGAAAACTATTATCTCGTCAAGACGGTTGATAAATTCGGGGCGAAAGGTGGCTCTCAAAGCATCCATAACACCCTTTTGCACGCTCGTTTCATCTGCCGAATGGCTTGCAAAGCCAAGGGGCTTTCGCTCGGTTATGCTCCCGGCCCCAACGTTTGAGGTCATTATTACGACGGTGTTTTTAAAGTCCACCCGTCTGCCCTGCGAATCGCTCAGCTCACCGTCCTCCAAGATCTGCAACAGCACGTTAAAAACATCAGGATGAGCCTTTTCCATCTCATCAAAAAGCACCACGCTGTAGGGTCTTCGTCTCACCCTCTCCGTCAGCTGGCCTCCGTCCTCATAGCCCACGTATCCGGGAGGCGCGCCTATAAGCTTAGCGGCGCTGTGAGACTCCATAAACTCAGACATATCAAGCCTGATAAGGGAATTTGCATCCCCGAACAAAACCTCAGCCAAGGCCTTTGATAGCTCTGTTTTTCCAACACCCGTAGGCCCGAGAAAGATAAACGACCCGACGGGCCGCTTCGGGTCCTTCAGCCCCGTGCGACCTCTTCTTATGGCTCTCGCAACAGCAGAAACCGCCTCATCCTGTCCGATTATCCTCTTTGAAAGTATCTCCTCGAGTTTCCTTAAACGATCGGCCTCCTCCCCCGCCTGTCGGCGGATCGGGATGCCCGTCCACGCCGAAACAACGTCCTCTATATCACAGCGAAGGACCTTTGCGCCTCCTTGGGCTCTGCTGCTTTTCCGCTCAAGGGAAAGCGCATCCTCCGTCTCCTTTTCCTTATCCCTCAAAGCGGCCGCGCGCTCGTAATCCTCAGAAATTATAGCCTCCTCCTTTTCAGCCGAGGTCTCCTTCAGCGCCGCCTCCAGCTCCATCGCTCTCTCGCTTGGAGCAAAGCCGCGAAGGCGAATTCTTGATGCCGCCTCGTCCAAAAGATCTATGGCCTTATCGGGCAAAAATCTGTCGCTGATATAGCGGACCGACAAGCTGACAGCCGCCTCAAGAGCCTCGTCAGATATACGAAGACCGTGATGAGCCTCGTATTTATCCCGAAGCCCCCTTAATATTTTTAGGGACGCCTCGGGAGATGGCTCTCCCACCATTACAGATTGAAAACGCCTCTCAAGTGCCGCGTCCTTTTCAATATACCGCCTGTATTCCTTTATGGTTGTTGCGCCGATAAGCTGCATAGCGCCTCTTGCCAGGGCAGGCTTTATGATGTTTGCCGCGTCAACAGCCCCCTCGGCTCCGCCTGCGCCGACGATGGTGTGTATCTCGTCTATGAAAAGTATCACCCGCGGATCGAGTCCGACCTCCTCCATAACTCCCTTCATACGCTCCTCAAATTCGCCTCTGTATTTCGCTCCCGCAACCATAGAGGCTATATCAAGATTTATTATAACTCTGTCTCTGAGATTTTCAGGCACCTGCCCTTCAACTATACGCTGTGCAAGCCCCTCTACGACTGCAGTTTTACCAACGCCCGGCTCGCCTATAAGACAGGGATTGTTTTTCGTGCGCCTTGAAAGTATCTGCAGCACCCTCTCCGTTTCGCTGTCGCGTCCGATTATGGGGTCTATTCTTCCCTCCCGCGCCAATTTGCAAAGGTCCGTGCCAAATTTCGAAAGATTTGGCGAGCCCTTTATGCTTTCCCTTTCGGTCCTGCCTGCCGATTTTATGCTGTCAGCCTCGGGCGCATCTCCCCCGAGAAAGGCTGAAATATCGTTTTTTATCTCCTGCACACCTTGCGTCTGCATTCTTACGAGCTTGTTTGCATAGCTATCCCGCTCGCTCATTATTGCAATAAGCAAATGCTCCGTTCCTATATAGCTGTTTCCAAGTCGTGAAGAGGCGCGCGCACTCTCCTCTATTATTTTCTTTGTCATCGGAGTCATATCGGCAGCGCTTATCTCCGTGATCTCCCCAACGCCGACGCTTTCATGAATAAGCTCCGCAGTTCTTTCCTCAGTCACTCCGTGATTATTAAGTATTCTTGCGGCAATACTGTCACCCGACGTTAGCAGACCAAGCAGAATATGCTCTGTCCCCACGTAGGTATGCCCCATTTCTCTTGCCCGCTGAAGCGCATTGGTAAGTGCCGCCTGCGCCCTCTGTGTAAATTTGTTGCCCATAAGATATTCCTTTTCGTTTTTTGTAATTCTAACCCAAAGGCAATATCGCATCGTGGCACATAATGTAGAAGGACTATTGAAATTCAGAAAAAGCCGAGATGATACTTAAGCTATACCAAGCCTCGTAAAATTTGATCCGTTCATATCGGGACGTCGAGGGCAACCTCCCCTTACCGAAAAAGTGCAGCAAAAAAGGAGGAATCCGAAGATTCCTCCTTTGAATTCGCTTTTAAGTAAATGATTAAGCCTTGCCAACAGAACCGAAGAGCTCCATCTTTTCCTTAACAGTTGCCTTGATAGCAGCTGTACCGGGAGCGAGAAGCTTTCTGGGGTCAAAGCCCTTGCCCTGAAGGTCCTTACCAGCCTCAACATACTCACGAACTGCAGCAGCGAAAGAAAGCTGGCACTCTGTGTTAACGTTGATCTTGGAAACGCCGAGGGAGATAGCCTTCTGGATCATCTCTGCGGGGATACCTGTACCGCCGTGGAGAACGAGGGGCATATCGCCTGTCTGCTGCTGGATAGCATCGAGAGTTTCGAAGGAAAGGCCTGCCCAGTTTTCAGGGTATACACCGTGGATGTTACCGATACCTGCTGCGAGCATTGTGATGCCGAGATCAGCGATCATCTTGCACTCTGCGGGATCTGCACATTCACCAGCGCCGATAACGCCGTCTTCTTCGCCGCCGATGGAACCAACCTCAGCCTCGAGAGACATATTCTTCTCTTCGCAAACTGCAACGAGTTCCTTTGTCTTAGCGATGTTCTCTTCGATGGAGTAGTGAGAACCGTCGAACATGATGGAGGAGAAGCCTGCTTCGATGCACTTGTAGCAGTCTTCGTATGTGCCGTGGTCAAGGTGGAGAGCAACGGGAACTGTGATGCCGAGGGACTCTACCATAGCGTCTACCATAGCAGCAACTGTCTTGAAGCCTGTCATATACTTGCCTGCACCTGCGGAAACACCGAGGATAACGGGGCTCTTAAGCTCTTCAGCTGTTTCAAGAACAGCACGTGTCCATTCAAGGTTGTTGATATTGAACTGGCCTACTGCATACTTGCCGGCCTTAGCCTTTGTGAGCATATCTTTTGCGTTTACTAACATTTTGAAAACTCCTTTAGAAAGAAATATTTGTTATCAAACTAATTTATTATAACCCAAATGCACCGAAAAAATCAAGTATCTTGCCGCATTTTATTAAAAAGAATATATTCCGGCAAAAAAGTTGACACTTTTTTATAAGGCTTTATCCAATATTTTATTTGACTTTGAGCGCAGCTTACGCTATTATATAGTTATAAATGTTAATCCAAGTCAAAGATGACCGAAAACGGTGTCTTTAGAAAGAACGGTATATATATGCGCAGAACTAAAATCGTATGCACACTGGGCCCCGCAAGCTCAAAGGAAATCGTTATTGAAAAAATGCTTCGTGCAGGCATGAACGTTGCCCGCCTCAATTTCTCCCACGGAACTCACGAGGACCACGCGAAGACTATCGAAACCTTCCGCCGCGTTCGCGACAAGCTGGGCCTTCCTGCAGCTATCATGCTCGATACAAAGGGCCCCGAGATCAGAATCAAAACAGTTAAGGACGGCCGCATCACAGTTAACGAGGGCGAAAGATTCGTGCTCACCTCCAGAGAGGTTGAGGACAGCGACAAGGAAGCCACTATCACATACGGCAATCTCGTTAACATAATCACACCCGGCACAAGAATCCTTATCGACGACGGTAAGATCCACCTTATGGTTGAAGAAACAAACGAAACAGATATCATCTGTAAGGTAACAGACGGCGGTGAGATCAGAAACAGAAAGAGCATCAACATCCCCAACTTCTGCGTTGATATGCCCTACCTCAGCGAGGTTGATAAGTCTGACGTTCTCTTCGGTATAGAGCACGACGTTGACTTTATCGCTGCATCCTTCGTTCGCTCCAAGAAGGACGTTATCGA
>JAZQVW010000140.1:0-41975 GCA_045632025.1 Candidatus Avispirillum sp.
AGCTTAAGAGCATCTGGGCTCCCTATCTTCAGCTTGAAACAGACTACGTCTCTGTCAACAAAAGCATAGTTGAAGCACTTCCCGAGAAAAACAGAGCGCATATGCAGCTTGCCGTTGATACGGGACGTGGCATCCGCATCCTCCGTCAGGACTCCTGGGAGGCGCCTTGCTCCTTTATAATCTCACAAAACAACAACATTCCCCGAATCAAGAAAATAATCTCTCAGATGAGCGAGAAATTCGGCGAAAAGCTTGATTGCGTCTACTCCTTCCCCTCCCCCAAGGCTCTTTTTGAGGCAGGCGAGGCGGAAATATTCGCGCTTAAAACAGGATTTCGCGCGAAATACATATATGATGCCGCAAAAAAGGTGTATACAGGCGAGCTTGACTTAAATGCCGTTGCAAATGCCGCAACCTACGACGAAGCAGCAGAAATGCTTATGACGGTTTCCGGCGTCGGCCCCAAGGTTGCCGCCTGCACCCTTCTCTTCGGATTTGGCAGATACGATGCCTTCCCCGTTGACGTCTGGATAAAAAAGGTTATAGACAAGCGCTTTGACGGAAGCCTTGACCATAAGGCTCTGGGCGACGTTGCAGGAATAGCACAGCAATACCTTTTCTATTATGAAAGATATATCGAGGGCTAATAGGTCAGCTCCTCAACCATTTCGTGCAAGCAGCAGGGCGTGACTCTTCCGCGGCTGATCAGCCTGAAAAGACGAAGCGCCTCAGCCTCGTTTCTTGCAATATCATAAACACGGCTCACCTCGCGTCTTCTCCCGCCGCAATCTATCTTTGTCACGGAAATGGAATAAACGCTTGAATATGCGCCGCTGTAATACGTTTGCTTTTCCTCGGTCAAACGGTAAAGCAAAATAATATCTCCCGTGAGATGCTTGATAGAGAGCCTTGTTACAAAGGGCTCTCTTTTCTGTTTTCTTAAAACTGCCATAGCTGTCAACTCCAAATAAAAATGTCTGCTTACGAGCTTATGTTTGTGGGTTGATTATAGGTTGAAATAGCGCTTGAAGATTAAGAAAAATCCGTCGTATTTTGGAGCGATTTTTTCTATGCACCAGCTATCCCCCAAAAGCTCCCAAAATATTGTTGATGCGATATTCTGCGACAGCGAGATGTGCCATACCGAAACATTTTTCGCCATTATTTTCATAGCCCCGCAAATGCCAATGTTTTTTTATTTGCAAAAAACGAGAGTTGTAGGTTCTTTTGACACAAAAACACTACATTGCACAAAACGCCGCGAAATTTCTCTTAATTTACAAAAAACGACATACCCTGATGATTTGATTTGGGCAAAAAATATAGTAAAAGTGCAAAAAAACATCCATAACAATAGGGCGTTTTTTCAAATACTATTGACATAAATTAAGAATTGTTATAAAATAATTGTATGTGTATGCTCATACTCCGGCACAAAACTGTCGGATTTATATAGATTGAATTGCATGATTGAAAATTTAATAGTATAAGTCGGGCAGTATCTCCGGGGATATGGTTAAATATGCTTTTAATCATTTTTAAATTATAAAGATAGGAGGTATTGCATGCTACCATATGTAATAACAGGGGCAATTGCACTTATCGTTGGTCTCATCATCGGTCTTCCCTGCGGAATCGCATACCGCAAGAAGGTTGCCGAAGCGGCTATCGGAAGCGCGGAGCTCCAGGCTAAAAAGATTATTGCAGACGGTCTGAACCAGGCGAAAGCTGATGCGGCAGCGGCAAAGAAGGAAGTTCTTATAGAAGCAAAAGAAGAAATGCTCAGAAGTAAGAACGAATTCGAACAGGAAATTAAAGAACGCCGTAGCGAGCTCTCAAGACAGGAACGCCGAGTTCAGCAGAAGGAAGAAAATCTGGATAAGAAGACAGAAGCTCTTGAAAAGAAGGACGAAGTTCTCCAGAAGAAGATTCAGGAAAACGACGAAACAAAGGAAGAGCTGCAGAATCTTAAAACTGAAGCAAGAATGGCGCTTCAGCGTATATCCGGTATGACAGCAGAGCAGGCAAGACAGAAGCTTATCGACGATATGGTTGATGAGGTTCGTCACGAGCAGGCAAAGAGAATGGTTGAGCTTGAAGAGGAATTCAAGGACGCAGCTGATGATAAGGCGAGAAATATTATCTCCCTTGCTATCCAGCGCTGCGCAGCTGACCACGTTGCCGAAATCACAGTTTCCACAGTATCTCTCCCCAGCGAGGATATGAAGGGACGCATCATCGGTCGTGAGGGTAGAAATATCCGCACCATCGAAACACTTACAGGCGTTGATCTTATTATCGACGACACACCTGAAGCAATTACAATTTCCAGCTTTGATCCTATCAGAAGAGAGGTTGCAAGACTCGCTCTTGAAAAGCTCATCTCCGACGGTAGAATCCATCCCACAAGAATCGAAGAAATGGTTGAAAAGGCTCGCCACGAGGTTGAGGTTTCAATCAAGAAGGCGGGCGACGCCGCAACGTTCGAAACAGGTATCCACGGTCTTAACAACGAGCTTGTTAAGCTTCTCGGCCGCCTGAAGTACAGAACAAGCTACGGCCAGAACGTTCTCCGCCACTCTATCGAGGTTTCCCTTCTCTCCGGTATTATTGCGGACGAGCTTGGCGTTGACAGCACACTTGCTAAGCGCGCAGGTCTTCTCCACGATATCGGTAAGGCGCTGACAGCAGAGCTTGAGGGATCCCACGTTCAGCTCGGTGTTGACACAGCGAGAAAGTATAAGGAGGGCAAGGAAGTTCTCCACGCGATCGAAGCGCACCACGGTGACGTTGAGCCTCAGACAATCATCGCTATGATCGTTCAGGCAGCGGACGCAATTTCTGCGGCAAGACCCGGCGCAAGACGCGAAAATCTTGAAAACTACATTAAGAGACTCACAAAGCTTGAAGAGATCGCTAAGAGCTTTGAGGGTGTTGAAAAATCCTTTGCAATCCAGGCAGGCCGTGAGGTTCGTATTATGGTTAAGCCTGAGATCATCACAGACGATAAGATGCCCTTCGTTGCTCGAGACATCGTTAAGAAGATCGAGGAAGAGCTTGAATATCCCGGACAGATCAAGGTTAATATCATCAGAGAAAGCCGCGCTGTTGATTACGCAAAGTAAAAAGGTAAGCTAACGTCTTACAAAATTCCGTGGCGAAAGCCGTTCATATATACTTAATATAGAGCTATAACGGAAACAATCAGGGACTGCATTTGCAGTCCCTTTTTTGCGCTGTATTGGCCTTCGCTTATTTTAATGACGTAGGGCGGGGGTCTACTCCCGCCGTTATTAATGCAATCTTACGTTTTGCATTTTATAATTTTGTTTGTGTTTTATGGCGGCGGGAGCGAGCCCCCGCCCTACGGGATAGACGGCAACTTTCGCTCAACCCGCATGGGGAGGCTTGGCAGACGACTGATGGTTGCTCCTACAAAACTTGACTCCCCAAACTTCCCGTGATATACTAATTGTAAGCAGAAATCCAAATTTTTTTGACAAACCACTTGACTGTAAAGCAACTTTATAGTGTATAAACGATACGGAGGTGATATAAATGACCATTAAAGAAGTTGAGCAGATATTATCCGTATCCCGCGCTAACATTCGTTTTTACGAAAAAGAAGGATTGTTAACTACAGCAAGAAAGTCCAATAATTATCGCGATTATAGCGAAGAGAATATACAGGAATTAAAGAAAATAATTCTATTCCGAAAGTTGGGCTTTACCGTTGACGAAATCAAAAAAATGCAGAGCGGTGACTTAAAGCTTGATAATGCTGCAAATGATAATATTGCCCGTCTTGAACTGTAAATTGAAAATCTCAAAGGAGCGTTGAAGCTTACAAAAAGATTGGCAAGCGAACACTCCGATTTTCAAGACTTGGATGAAAACTACTATTTTGATGTATTGGTTTCCGAAGAAAAGAATGGAGCAAAATTTGTAGACATTTTAAAAGATTATCTACAATTTCAATCTGACAGATTTGACGATATGTGGAAGCTGGTATTCTTTCACGATTTCAAAAATTCGAGAAAAAAGCATGGAACTCTTGCCGCTGTTATCGTACTTTTTGTTATTTGCGTAGCACGGGGATTGTCATATAAATTTATTTGGCAATCAGGACCTTTTTGGGAAGGCTTTTTATACCCTTTTATCTTATTTGCAGGTGCTTCTTTAATCACAACACCTCTACATATGCTTTCAAAAAAATCACCTAAAGTTGCTTCTGTTATAGCAGGAATTCTTTTGTTCCTAATTATTTTGTTTTTTGCAGGACTTGCTATTCTTATAATTGTTTTAATTTTGAATTCGATTTTCCATTTTTGGTTTTAATAAAACATTGGACAAATCGAGAAAGGTACGTACAATGAAAAACAAAAATGACATATTAAGATTAATTGCTTCTACATCACTTTTTCTTGCAACAATAATAAACTTTTCAAATAATTTTATTGAATTACCTGAGGCTATACATTTCTTGGGTGTTACTCTATTATTAACCACTTTAATTCTTTATATTATTATTCTTATTAGATATTTCAAAGACAAACGCTCTTAAATTATATAACAACTTACAAAGAGAGACTTTTAATGGAAATAACAGCAAAATGCAAGTTTGATTTTGAAACTATAAAAGCTCTGACACATTTAGCAGTTTTCAAAAAATCAAACCCGAAAAAGCAATTCATTTTAATAACTATACTTGATACAATCGCCATTGTATTATCGCTTTTGGAAATTATTCTTTTTTCAGCACCATTCGGTTGGATTTTTCCTTGTACTATATTTATGCTTCTGTTTATAAACTACATATATTTCCTCTTGCCCAAGGTAAGATATAAGGCATTGGCAAAAATGAAAACAGCTGAAAACGAATATATTTTCTATGATAATTCCTTTAAGATATTCGCTAAAAACGAAGTATATAACGGCGAAGCTGATATCGAATATTCTCTTCTTGTTTGTGCATATGAAACATCCAAATATTTCTTCTTGTATCAAACAAACAACCAAGCTTTTATCGTTGACAAATCTACCCTTGTAGGAGGAACTGCAGAGGAAATAAAAAGCAAGCTTAGTTATTTCCTCAAAAACAAATATTTCGTTTGCAGATACTAAAAGGAGGTAGTGTTAATGAAAAAAGTATTAAATGCATTTAAGAATCTTGGCTTTGAAATATTGGGTATTATACTTGTTATAATACTTGGAGTATTTTTAATTTTAATGTTGCCATTTGACTACATAAAATACAAAAGATCTCTTTATTACAAAACTGAACATAAAAAATATACCCTCTTCGCGGCATCGGGATTTGCATTTGATTTGTATAATGAGATATTGAAGCACAATTTGCCTATCAAATACATTCACAATCCGAACAACGATGATTTAGGTTGCGGTTGGTTTGTTTATAACAGCACGCTTATCATTCTTAATGTTCTTGATTTTGAATATGATACTAAAAACAACACGTGGGCTTTTTGCTGTGAAGATCCTGAGGAAGAAACCACAGAAGCCAGAAGCATTATGACCCTTGACGAATATATAGAAACAAGCATCGCAGATGCAAATAAACTTGCAGGAAAAACCATCTGCGACAATGCGGTTGTCTTAATAGAAGCGGATATGTTTGATGATCCGGAGCTTGCAAAGCAGGAAAAGAGATTTGTAATCTATGATGATAATCTTGCCGAAGCGCTGAAGGCTTTTTGTGATAAAAATATTTAATTTAAAGCACCCTAAGGGGTGCTTTTGATTTTTATAAAACGGACGACCGATGCTGAATTATAGAATTGTATTAAAACGGCGGGAGTAAACCCCCGCCCTACGTTATCAAATTTTGTGTAAGCCAAGCCCAGACTCCTCACCCACCGCAAAGCGGTCCCCCCTCCCCCAGGGGAGGGCTTAATGGCGAAACATTTGTTCTTTTTCTTGCTATTTCCAAGGAATTTTGCTTGACTATAGAGGGGTTTTGTTATATAATTATTATGTATATTTATAAACATTTCACTATAACGAAAGGCAATATAAAATTATGGCAGCAAAGAAGAAAATCACAGTTGCGGCAGCAGAAGATACAGGCGCTGAAAACAAGAAAAAGGCCCTTGCTACCGCTATTTCTCAGATAGAAAAGGCTTACGGAAAGGGAACTATCATTAAGATGGGCGAAAGCCCCGAAATGAACGTTTCCGTTGTTTCCACAGGCTCCATCGGTCTTGACCTCGCTCTCGGTGTCGGCGGATTCCCCCGCGGTCGTATCGTTGAGATCTACGGTCCCGAATCCTCCGGTAAAACAACTATCGCTCTCCACGCAGTTGCAGAGGTGCAGAAGCTTGGCGGCGAGGCGGCTTATATTGACGCTGAGCACGCGCTTGACCCTGCATATGCAAAGAATCTGGGCGTTAACATTGACGAGCTTCTGGTTTCTCAGCCCGACTCCGGTGAGCAGGCTCTTGAGGTTTGCGAGGCCCTCGTTCGCTCAGGCGCTATCGACATCATCGTTATTGACTCCGTTGCGGCTCTCGTTCCTCAGCAGGAAATTGAGGGCAATATGGGCTCCTCCCACGTTGGTCTTCAGGCTCGTCTCATGAGCCAGGCTCTTCGTAAGCTCTCCGCAACTATCAACAAGACAAACTGTATCGTTATCTTCATCAACCAGCTCCGTGAAAAGGTTGGCGTTATGTACGGCAACCCCGAAACAACAACAGGCGGCCGCGCTCTTAAGTTCTACGCTTCCGTTCGCCTTGACATCAGAAAAACTGAGGTCCTCAAGGCAGGCAGCGAGCCTTACGGTAACAGAGTTAAGTGTAAAGTAGTTAAGAACAAGGTTGCTCCCCCCTTCAAGGTTGCAGAATTTGACATTCTCTTCGGCAAGGGTATCTCCAAGATGAGCGAAATGGTTGATATGGGCGTTGAAACAAAGGTTATCGAAAAGAGCGGCTCCTGGTTCTATTACGAGGGCGAACGCCTCGGCCAGGGTAAGGACAACGCGCGCGCAACAATCGAAGCAAACGCTGAGCTTGCAGCTGAGATCGAAGCAAAGATCAAGGCGGCTATGACAGCAAACCTTGAAGAGGAATTTGATATGCCCGAGGACGACGAGGATCTTGAAATCGACCTCATGGGACTTGATCTCGACGAATAAATTTTAAATCCAACAGGTGAAACGCCTTGATCTGCAAAAAGATTACTTATAACAATTTCAGAAACATCGAAAATGAAACGCTGACGCTTTCGCCGGGGGTAAACGTTATCCGCGGCGAAAACGCTCAGGGAAAATCCAATATGCTCGAGGGCATCTATTTCTTTGCCCGCGGGCGTTCTTTTCGCGCTTCAAAGGATAAGGAGCTGATCCGCTTTGGCGAGAGCGAAGCAAATCTCTCCCTTGATTTCACCCGTGACGAAAGCGAGAGAGTTTCCACTCTCACAGCTACCATCCCATCCCAAGGCAAAAAGATCATCACCCGAAACGGAGCCAAGCTATCATCTCTCAAGGAAATGATAGGAAACTTCCGCGCAGTTCTTTTTTGTCCTGCCCATCTCACCCTTGTTGACGGAGGACCGTCCCTTCGCCGCAGCTTTCTCGATATCGCTCTTTCTCAGCTCTATCCTGCCTATCTTGACAGCCTTTCAACCTATAACAGAGCTCTGGGACAGCGAACAGCCCTTCTTCGCGAAGCGGCCGCAGGAAAAAAGATAGATAACTATATGTGGGAGATCTATGCAGACCAGCTGGCAAGCTCGGGTGCCGTGATCGCCGCCAGACGATGGGAATACACCAACGGACTCTCCGACTCCCTCTCCGTTTTCTTCTCGGAAATGACAAACGGAAGGGAAGTGCCGCTCCTGACTTATAAGAGCGACGCCATTGAAGCCGATATGACCTATGACGAGATCATACGTGACGGCGAAAAGCTGCTTTTCGACTCTATTATGGCCTCTCTTGAAAAGGATATTAAATATACAATGAACTCCCACGGAGTTCACCGCGATGATATCGCCATTAAAATAAATCAGAAGGACGCCCGCCTTTACGCCTCTCAGGGACAGAGAAGATCTCTTGCTCTCTCAATGAAGCTGGCGGAGGGCGAGCTTTCCAAGGCCGCCACAGGCGAATTTCCCGTTTTTCTTCTGGACGACGTTTTAAGCGAGCTTGACCGCAACAGAAGAGGATATATCCTCGGATGTCTTCGTGACAGACAGATAATCGTTACCTCCTGCGAGGACGATCATTTCAAGGGCGATAACGTGAAATTCATAACTGCCTCAGGCGGAAAAATTATTGAAGAATGAAAACGTATTTTATAAAAGACATTTTTGAATCCCGACGCGGAATGGGAATCGAGCTTATGAGCGACGACATAGCGGAAGAAAACGTTGTTTTCTACGTTGGAGCAAAGACCATACGCGAATTGGGACTTTCAAAGAGTATGGACATAGACGAGGTCTGCTTTTCTCAGCTTGAGGATGCTCACAAGCTGAGGGCTGCGGTCTATAAGGCGGCTGATATTCTTGCCGCAGGGGACTACAGCGTTTCAAAGCTTCAGAAAAAGCTGACCGATAAGGGAATAGACCGCGAAACCGCCCTCGCCGCCGCCAAATATATGGAGGAGCGAGGATATATCAGGGAAGCTGAGCAGGCCGCCCGCCTTGCAGAATATCTTGCAAAAATCAAGCTCCGCGGCAAAAAGCGTGTTTATCAGGAGCTTCTTCAAAAGGGCTACGGCAAATTCGCCGTAAAGCACGCGGTTGAATTCGTTACCGACGAGGAATACTACGAAATTTTAAAAGAGCATATCAAAAGAAAATACAAAACGCCTGCCGCCGACAGAAGGGAACTGGAGAAAAGGGTTGCCGCCCTTGTCCGCCAGGGATTTTCGGCAGGAGATGCCCTTCGCGCACTGCGAGAGGCAGATGAAAACGAAATTTAATTTATTTTTGAGGAATACAAAAATGAACAAGAAAATGAGATCTAAGAAAAAGGTTGGCTTTATCAGCCTTGGTTGCCCCAAGAATCAGTGCGACACCGAGGTTATGCTTCATACTCTTATGAGCGCAGGCTATGAGATCACAGCCGAGGAAACTGAAGCAGATGCCGTTGTTATAAACACCTGCGGCTTTATTGAAAGCGCAAAGCAGGAGGCTATTGATAACATTCTTGATATCGCCTGGCTTAAGGAAAACGGAAAGCTTCAGGCGCTTATCGTTACAGGTTGCCTTTCCGAAAGATACAGAGAACAGCTGATCAACGAAATGCCCGAGATCGACGCTATTATCGGTATCGGCGCTCTTGATAAGATCACAGACGCTGTTGACTCCGCTCTCTTTGGTAGCGACAAATATATCGCTCTCCCCGAAAAGGATGCTTGCCCCCTCGGAGGCGACCGAATCATCACAACAGGCGAGACATTCGCTTATCTTAAGGTCAGCGAGGGATGCGACAACAGATGCACATACTGCGCTATCCCCTCTATCCGCGGCGGACTTCGCTCCCGCACGATCGAGGATTGCGTTAAGGAGGCAAAGGACCTTGATGCAATGGGCATCAAGGAGATCGTTGTTATCGCTCAGGATACGACCGCTTACGGACGCGATAACTACGGCGAGCTTATGCTCCCCAAGCTTCTCCGCGCTATCACAGAGGAAACAAATATCCCCTGGATCAGAATCCTCTATTGCTATCCCGATAAGATCACAGACGAGCTTATCGCAGAAATGAGAGATAACGACCGTATCGTTAAATATATCGACCTTCCCATCCAGCACATCAGCGACCATATGCTCGCTGCAATGAACCGCCACGGCGACGGCGCTTGCGTTCGCGATGCTATCCGCAGACTCCGCGAGGGCGTTCCCGGAATCGTTATCCGCACAACAGCTATCGTTGGCTTCCCCGGAGAAACTGAGGAAGACTTCACAGAGCTTTGCAAATTCGTTAAGGAAGCTAAGTTTGAGCGCTTTGGCGCCTTTACATACTCCAGAGAAGAGGACACTCCCGCATACGACTTCGACGATCAGATCGACGAGCAGGTAAAGCAGGACAGATACGATATCCTTATGCGCCATCAGCTTGAGGTAAGCGGCGACTACAACGAGCAGTTCGTCGGCACAACTCAGATGGTTCTCTGCGAGGGCTTTGACCCCGTTTCCGAGGCATATCTCGGCAGAACCTACAGAGACGCGGCTGAGATCGACGGCAAGATCTGGTTTACTGCTCATCGCCCCGTTAACGAAGGAGAATTCGTTTCCGTTAAGATAACAGAAGCCCTTGATTACGACCTTGTTGGAGAAGTTATCGTTTAAAAATGATCAAGGTTTCAACGCTTTTTTCAGGTTCAGCAGGAAACTGCACGCTTCTTCGAACAGATAATACCGCCGTTCTGGTTGACTGCGGCAGAAATTGCAAGGCTGTTTGCGAAGGACTTCGCGCCGAGGGGCTGGAGCTTTCGGATATTTCCGCAATTTTCATCACCCACGAGCATAAGGACCATATAAGCGCACTTGACGTTATGATGAGAAGGTGCGCTATCCCCATCCACGTGACCTCCCCCTCCGCTCCCGAGCTTTGTAGGGGAAGAAGCGCGGCTGAAAACGCCGTAATTCACCGCGGAGTTCTCTTTGAGGAAAGAGTTGGGGATATAACCCTTCGCTCCTTCGCTCTCCCTCACGACAGCGCCGCCCACGTTGGCTACGTTGCAACTGACGACTCGGGAGACCGCGCAGGAGTTGCAACAGATATGGGCTTTGCCACAAGAGATGCCTTTGAAAGCCTTTGCGGATGCCGCCAGATAGTTCTGGAGGCAAACCACGATATCGCAATGCTGAGACGCGGTCCCTATCCCGAATTTCTCAAGGCGAGAATACTCTCCCGCGGAGGACATCTTTCAAACGTTGAATGCGCCGCTCTTTGCCGCGGACTTGCGGAAAACGGAACACAGGCCTTTCTCCTTTCACATCTCAGCTCAGAAAATAATACACCCGCGCTTGCTCTTGAAACAGTTCAGTCCTGCCTTGACGAAGGAAATATCAAGGCTCACCTGAAGGTTGCACGACGCAGCGAGATTACGGATCTATAATTATGCTTAAAATAAAATTTATAGTTATGGGCGCTCTTGGCGAAAAGCATTGGAAAGAGGCCTGTGAAGAATATAAAAAGAGAATGGGAGCCTCCTATCAGGTGTCTGAAATACAGCTGAAGGAGATAGCAACTCCCAAGAACCCCTCGGAAAAGGATATTGCGGCAACACTTGACCGCGAAGCCGATATGATCCTTGAAAACGTTTCTCCCCGCGCCTGCCTTGTTGCAATGTGCGTTGAGGGAAAGCAGCTCTCCTCTCCCCAGCTTGCCGAATTTATCGATAACAAGGCAACGGGAGGAGTTTCCGAGATCTGCTTCGTTATCGGCTCGTCTCACGGCCTTTCCGATAAGGTCAAAAAGGCGGCGGCACTGCGCCTTTCAATGTCAGCGCTCACATTCCCCCATCAGCTTGCAAGAGTTATGCTCTATGAGGCGGTTTACCGCGCAGGCGAGATCATAAAGGGCTCACACTACCACAAATAAGGAGATAAAAATGAAAGGTTTTTTTGAAAATCTGCTTTTTCATATAAAACGAAGAGTGCCTGCCATTGTGGCAAGTGCTTTCATTTTGTGCGCCTTTGCCCTTTACTATTTTGGAATTTATGATATCTCCTTTATAAAGCGTCCCGATGCCTGGATGGATAATGCAACTCTGTTTTACGATGCTATGGACGAGATCTTCGGGCGCGAGGAGGAAACCACTCCCGCTCCTGAAACAGAACCCGTAGAAACAGAGGATCCCGAAACAAAGCCCCTTGAAACAGAGCCTCAGGAGACAACACCTCCCGAAACAGAGCCTGAGGAAACTACTCCTCCCGAAACTGAGCCCGAGGAAACAAAGGATCCCGAGATCACACCCTCTACCGTTATGCCCACGGTCAGTCAGCTTGAGGCAGAGGATTTTTCTCTTACGGACACTCCCTACGGAGAGGGCCATAAATTTGCGCTCCTTAAGACCTCGTATAAGCTTCCCAATAAGCTTTCCTTCAGAGATAAGACCTACAAAAAGAACGAGGTCGTTTCCTATGACGACGGTAAGCTCTCCGAAATAAAAACAGTTACCGTTACAGAGGACAGACTTGCCATAGAGCTTTATATGGGCTATATCCTCTACGACGACGGCGGTAAGCTTTATCTTCTTGATTCAAAGGGAAATGCCCTCACCAAATACGACGACAAGGAGTTTATACCCGCTTATACAAGAGACAGAGAGGGACGTCCTCTTTTCTATCAGGTAGTAGAGGAAACTATTGAATATCCCACCGAGTACGGCGAATTGGACGAGGAGGGCAAGCGCCCTTGGCTGAAGACCGCCAAGCTTAAGGTTGATAAGAAAAAATATTTCTATCTTGACGAGGACGGCAAGACCTTTACGGAAAGCACATACAACGATGCGACCGACAACAGAGGTCTTTACTTTGACTATCCCGCATATTACGGTATCACCGACGAGGACGATACCGAAAAGGGCCTCGTTCGCTATTTCAAATATGCAACCAAAATACTTACACAGACAGTGACTGAAAAGGGCAAGGAGAAAAAGATCACATCCCTTGTTGACGTTGTCAGCTGGCTCTTTGACGAAAAAATAGAGCTTCCCGAGGACGAAAAGACCGAAGGGAAGACGGAAAAGACAGAGGAAACCACCGCTGTTGATTCAAGCGAAACAACACCCGATGGCGAGGAGATCAAATCTCCGCTTCAGCAGAAGGTTGAAGAGCTTCTTGAGGGGCAGGAGTTCCTCTATTCAAAGGCTTACGATTACAAGGAAGGCCATGCCGTTGTTCTTCGCGACGTTACCTGGAGCTATAAGGACCCCGACCTCTCAAAGGCTGAGGCTGATAAGGCTGAGCCCATTGAAGTGACTGCGCCCGAGATTCAGGTTATTGACGAAGAAGGTAAGGTAATGTTCACATCCCGCAAGAGCTTCACAAGCGACCTCGGCTGGAATGCAAACGAATACTACACCGAGCCGCTTCTTCGCGATATCTCCTCCATCGGAAGCTATTATTTTGACCACGGACTTCTCCGAATCCGACTCGTTTCCTACGACAGATATCAGTATATCAAATACGATATGTTTATGGTCGGCACGGATGACGACCTGCTTATCCGCCCCGACGGAACAAGATTCTATATCCCTGCAGGCTATAAGCTTGAAGGATATTCCGACGGAATGCTCCTCCTCTCAAGAAACGGCCTTTACGGCTATATGAACTACAGAGGAAAATGGGTGGTCGAGCCCGAGCTTAAATACGGCGGCGCATTCGTTGAGGGCGTTGCCGCTATCCAGACAAGCGACGGTAAATGGGGTATGATAGACACAAACGGCAATGCCGTTATCCCCTTTAAATATTCCTACGTTTCCAATATCTCAAGCGGCGTCGTTGCAGCCTACAGCGACAGCACGGGCTGGGAAATATACCATAAGATGGCCGTTATTGAGGATGAAGAGGACAAAGACGATAAAAAAGACAACAAAAAAGCTAATTAAAAGGACTAACAAATGTCAGTTTACGAGTACGATATAATCGTTGTTGGCGCGGGCCACGCAGGCGTTGAGGCCGCTCTTGCAGGCGCAAGAAGCGGACTTAAAACGGCGCTTTTCACAATGAGCCTTGACAGCCTTGCAAATCTGCCCTGCAACCCCTCCGTCGGAGGCACGGGCAAGGGTCATCTTGTTTTTGAAATAGATGCCCTCGGCGGCGAAATGGGCTACGCGGCCGATGCCGCAACGATACAGTCCCGCACACTTAATACGGGAAAGGGAGCAGCCGTTCGCTCCAAAAGAGTTCAGGCAGACAGAAAATTCTATTCCGCCTTTATGAAAACAACTCTTGAGCAGACCGAAAACCTGCATATCATTCAGGGCGAGATAACAGATATCCTTTATGAAAGCGCAGGAGATAAAAAGAAAGCTTGCGGCGTTATCAGCGCCCCCGGCGGCGAGCATATGGCAAAGGCCGTTGTTATCGCAACGGGAACTTATCCCGGAGGAACGACTCACGTTGGCAACGTTAAGCGCGCAAGCGGACCTGACGGCCTTCTCCCCTCCGCATTCCTTTCCGAATCCCTTTCAAATATGGGTATCAAGCTGATGAGATTCAAAACGGGAACTCCTCCCAGAATCCACCGCGGAACTATTGACTTCAGCGTCCTTGAGGAGCAGCAGGGAGAGGATTATATCACCCCATTCTCCGTTCGCAGTGACGCTAAAAAGCTTAACAGCATAGATCAGATCCCCTGCCACATCGTTTACACAAACGGGGAAACTCATCAGATAATCCGAGATAATCTCCATCTCTCTCCCCTTTATAGCGGTCAGATCCACGGAACGGGACCTCGCTATTGCCCCTCCATTGAGGATAAGGTGGTCCGCTTTGCAGATAAGGAGCGCCATCAGCTCTTCGTTGAGCCTATGGGACTTGATACCGACGAAATGTATCTTCAGGGCTTTTCTTCATCCCTGCCTGCAGAGGTTCAGTACAAAATGCTCCGCAGTCTGCCCGGCTTTGAAAATGCGGAAATTATGCGATATGCATATGCTATAGAATACGATTGCTGTGACCCCACTCAGCTTCTTGCAACTCTCCAGTTCAAGAATATTGAGGGACTTTTCGGCGCAGGACAGTTTAACGGCTCCTCGGGGTATGAGGAGGCGGCGGCTCAGGGCCTCGTTGCGGGAATCAACGCCGCGGCTTACGTTAAGGGCACGCCTGCACTTATTTTGCCCAGATATTCCTCCTATACGGGAACTCTCATTGACGACCTTGTAACAAAGGGAACGAGAGAGCCCTACAGAATCATGACCTCCCGAAGCGAATACCGACTGCTTCTCCGCCAGGATAATGCAGACCTTCGCCTCACTCAGATGGGACGCGACGTTGGTCTTATTGACGACGACCGCTACAGTGCTTTTATCCATCGACGCAGAGTGACAGAGGCAGAGAAGGAGCGTCTTGAAAGAACGACAGCCTCTCCCACAGCGGCAAACCCCGTGCTTGAAAAATGCAACAGCACTCCCATCACAACGGGCGCAAAGCTTGCAGACCTGCTTCGCCGTCCCGAAGTTGATTATGCCGCTCTCGCAGAATGCGACAGAGAAAGGGAAGAATTGCCTCCTCGCGTTTGCGAAACTGTTGAAACAGAGATCAAATACGAGGGATATATCAAGCGACAGATCTCCGAGGCCGAAAAGCAGAAAAAGATCGAAGCAAAGCTTCTCCCCGCCGATATTGATTACACAAAGATAAAGGGCCTTCGCCTTGAGGCCGCGGCAAAGCTGCAGGAAATGCGCCCTGCAACCCTTGGTCAGGCCGCAAGAATCTCAGGCGTTAACCCTGCAGACATCTCCGTTCTTGTTATTTATCTCTCGCTGAAATGAAATACTCAAGAGCTTACGTTGAAATAACAAATATCTGCAATAAAAACTGCTCCTTTTGCCCTAAAAACAAGCGCGAAAAGAGAAGAATGACGGAAGGCGAATTCGAGATAGTGGCTAATAAGCTTCGCGGCATCACCGATTATAGCTATTATCACGTTATGGGCGAGCCGCTGACTCATCCACTCCTTCCGCACTTTATAAAAAAGGCAAACGAGCTTGGCTTCAAATCTGCCGTTACAACAAACGGCTCCCTCCTGGCTTCCCGCGGAGACGAGCTGATAGAAGCAGAGGTTTATAAGGTCAATATCTCTGTTCACAGCTTTGAGGACGGAGACAAAGAAGACTACCTTCGCTATATTAACGATTGTATTGATTTTGCAGATAAGGCAAGCAAAAGCGGAGTTCTCACAGTTCTTCGCCTGTGGAACAACGGCCACGACGGCGGCCTTAACGACGAAACCCTCGCTCTTATGCGGTCCCGCCTTGAAGGCGAATGGAAAATGGGCCCGAGAGGCTATCGCATCCGCCACAAGCTTCACCTTGAATACGGCGAGCGCTTTGATTGGCCCGATATGACGGCGGACAATTACGGAAACGACGTTTTCTGCTACGGACTGAAGGACCATTTCGGAGTGCTCTGCGACGGAACGGTTATCCCGTGCTGTCTTGACCACGAGGGAGATATCCCTCTTGGCAATATTTTTACAGACAACATAGAAAATATCCTTTCCTCTCCTCGCGCCGAGGCAATGCGATGCGGCTTTGCCAACAGATGTGCAACAGAGGAGCTTTGCCGCCGTTGCGGCTACGCAAGAAGGTTTAAATAACCAAGCATAGCTATCAGATCACAGGAGAAAAACAATGAAAGCCATCAATTTCAGACCCCTTGCAACCTTTTGCCTTTCATTTTTTATCTCCGCCATAATTATTTGCACAGTTCATTCAGGCAAGCTGCCCTATGCGGCAGCTTTGCTTGTATTAGCTGTGCTTTTCTTTTTTATTTCACGCAAATTGAAGAGAAATCTCTATTTTCGCTCCCTTGGAATCATTTTCCTTGCTGTCTCAGCCTCACTTTTATTTACTCATCTCACTATAGATACACCAATTAAGGAATACGAGGCTCTGTCCGGAAATCATACTGCATCGGGTAAGATATGCGACGTTGTTTGGACCAATTCCACAGGAAGCGGATATCTTGCAAAAATAACAGAGCTTGACGGCGAGCCTGCCGATTTTAAGGTATCCCTTGAAGCCCCCGACGTTTACGCTCAGGGCGACACCTTCTCGGGAACAATCACCCTTTCTCCTCTCACCTCGCCTCCCAATTTCAACTCAAGACGATTTTATCTCAGCCTGGGCGCCTTTCTTTCAGCTGATGGCACGGATATTGAATATACGGGGAAAGATATTTCTCTGAACGACCGCCTTGACTATGCCAACGAGGCCATGAGCGCAAGATTTGTTACACTTATGGGCGAGAGAAACGGAGGCCTTACGGCATCGATGTTTCTCGGCAACCGCGATTATCTGCAGGACGATTTCTACACAGCAGTTAAAAACCTTGGACTTGCCCACGTTATAGCCCTCTCCGGTATGCATCTGACGGTCATCTGCGCTATGCTGAGCATTTTCCTCTCTAATATAAACGCAAAAGCCAGCCGCCTTTGCGCTATTCCCATAGTTGGCTTTTATATTATCATAACAGGCTTTTTCGCCTCCATCGTCCGCGCGGGAATAATGCTTGCCTGCTATAATCTGATATCATTCACCAAGCGCTCCACCGACCAACCGACGAATCTTGGAATTTCCGCCATCCTTATCGTTCTTTTTGACCCCGCATCCCTTTTTGACCTTGGCTTTCAGCTTTCCGTTGCGGCAATGCTGGGTGTTTTTGCAACGCTGAAAATAATGGGTGGCACCTCCGATTTCGAAAGCAACAGAAAAAGAGCCATAAAGGCTCTCCTTGTTCCCGTTGTGATGAGCTTTATTTCAATGGCGTTCACAATGATAATAGTTGTGGTATATTTCGGGTATATAACCCCCGCAGCTATAATTGCCACGGTGCCCTTTGCCTGGTTTGGCGACCTTATTCTATGGATGTCTCCCTTCGTTTTGCTTTTCGGTCGCCTTCCTCTTATAGGAAACGTACTTTGCACCCTTTGCTCATTCCCATGCATTGCCTTCGACCGACTTGCCCTCCTTTTCGGCCAATCAAGCAAGGTTATCGTAACCGTTCGGGAGGACCATCAGATATGGCTTGCCATTCTTTTTTCCATCACCTTTATGGTGATATTCGTTATTGATTCAAAAAGAATACGCAGGATCGTCTTTGCCATCTCTATGACCCTGCTTGCAGCATTTATAGCTCTCAGCTCTTATTTGGGTTGGAAGGAATATAACAGCATCAAGCTTGACGCCATATACGACAATTCGAGCGAGGGCTTTGTTCTCTCCTCGCAAAACGATTGTATCGCAATAGATATTTCAAACGGCACAAAGGGACTTTATTGCGATATGGCAGATACCGCCTTCAATCAGATGTCGGATAATATAGACTGTCTGGTAATAGCAAATCCTCATCCCGCTCACGCCTCCGCCTTTACGTATCTTAACGGGAATATTAAGGTGATGACCGTTTATATGCCCGACGAGGAGGACTCCCATCTCGTCGCCCTTCAGATGCCTGAAAATATAGAGATAATCTACTACACCCAAGGGCAGTTTCTTGAATTTTCAGACTTTACGCTCACAACCTATCGTGATACCTATCTTTCACGCTCGGTAGTGCCCATCGTTCAGTTCAAAATAGAATCTAAAGACGTAAGCTTCTTCTATATGGGCGCGGCGGCAGAGGAGGCAGGCATCAAGCCTCCCAGATCGGATATTATCTGGCTCGGAAGCTACGGCCCCAAATTCAGATCAGAACCCAATACGGACTATGACGCAGACCGCGTTATATCCAAAGCCGCAACGCAAAAATACCTGGGTGGATACTCTCAGCGCTCATATGAAAAATTTGTACTTTTTAGCCCATAATCCTATTAAAATTTAGAAAATGATTATATAATTCTTGCAATTACAGAAACCATACTGTATAATATACTATGTATAATGATATTCAGCGGAAGGAAAAGACTAAATGCCTATAAAGATACCGACAGCTCTGCCTGCAACTGAAGTGCTCCAGAGCGAAAATATTTTTGTTATAACAGAAACAAGAGCTATAACTCAGGATATCCGCCCGCTGAGAATAGCAGTTCTCAACCTTATGCCCACTAAGATAGTTACGGAAACTCAGCTTGCCCGACTTCTCGGCAACACACCCCTTCAGGTTGAGATAGAATTGCTCCATACAGT
Source organism: Candidatus Avispirillum sp. (assembly GCA_045632025.1). GTDB lineage: Bacteria > Bacillota > Clostridia > Oscillospirales > CAG-272 > Avispirillum. The sequence goes on from JAZQVW010000140.1 coordinate 18,825, forward strand.
TTCTCATAAGGCGAAAAACACGTCTGAGGAGCATATGCTCTCATTCTATCGCACCTTTGAGGACGTTAAAAACGAAAAGTTTGACGGACTTATTATAACAGGCGCTCCCGTTGAGCATCTTGAATTTGAGGACGTTGAATATTGGGACGAGCTTTGCCGCATAATGGAATGGTCAAAAACTCACGTTACAAGCACCTTCCACATCTGCTGGGGCGCTCAGGCAGGACTTTATTACCACTACGGAATTAAAAAGTTCCATCTGGACGAAAAACTCTCCGGCGTTTATAAGCACCACAAGGATAAGGAAAATGCAATTCTTCTTCGTGGATTTGACGACGAATTTATGGTTCCTCAGTCAAGACACACTTATACAAAACGCGAGGACGTTGAAAACGAGCCCCGCCTTAAGATCCTTGCATCCGGCAAGGAAGCAGGCGTTTATGCGGTTATGAACCACGGCGGAAGCCAGGTGTTTATCACAGGACATTCCGAATATGACCGCGACACCTTGAAGAGGGAATATCTCAGAGATAAGGCTGCAGGCCTTAACCCCCATATTCCCGTCAACTATTTCCCTGATGACGACGATACAAAGGATCCCGTTGTTTCTTGGAGAGGCCACGCAAACCTCCTCTTCTCCAACTGGCTCAACTATTTCGTTTATCAGACAACACCCTACGACATTAACCAGATCGGCTAAAATACATATTTCAACAAAAGGAGAGAAATTATGGCAGACTTTGCATACGACAAGACACAGACATTTAAAATTCCCAACGAGCGCGAGCGCACAACTCGTGAAATTCTCAGCGCAGTTTATTCCGCGCTTCTCGAAAAGGGCTACGACCCCATCAACCAGATCGTTGGATACATCCTTTCCGAGGATCCCACATACATCACAAACCATAAAAATGCCCGCGCGCTTATCTGCCGCATCGACCGCGATGAGCTTATGGGCAGCCTCGTTAAGAACTACCTCGGCATCAGATAAATTCAGGTCTAATCTACGAAATTCGGAGGAATGGAGTTTTGATAATTTACAAGCTGCCCGAGGGCAGAGTAATAGAAAGGCTCCCTGAGGGCACAGCAATAGCTCTCGGCAATTTCGACGGAGTTCACAGAGGGCATCAGCAGCTTTTTGAGCTTGCAGGCGCAAAGGGACATAAAAGAGTTGCCTGGACCTTTACTACCTTGGCAAAGCCCGACGGCTCGGTTCCTTATCTGACCGATATGAAGGCAAAAATCGAGCTTTTCACAAAATATGGGCTTGATTATGCCATTTTTGAGGACTTTGAATCGGTGAGAGGCCTTGAATACGATCATTTTGCAAAAACATACCTTGTGGAGGAGTTTGCCCCCGCAAGAGTTGTTTGCGGCTTCAATTTCAAATTCGGACGCGGAGGCAAGGGCAATGCTGAGGCTCTGCGCTCTATTCTTACCGAAAAGGGCGTTGAGGTTGATATTCTACAGCCCGTTTCCCACCATGGAAAAACTGTTTCCTCAAGCGCTATCCGCACCGCAGTTATGAGCGGGGATATGGAAGAGGCTCTTGATCTAATGGGCCACCCCTTTTATATCAAATCCCCGGTTTGCCACGGAAAAAAGCTTGGCAGAACCTTGGGGATCCCCACAATCAACCAGAATTTCCCCAAGGGGCATATTGTGCCCAGACGAGGAATATATGCCTGCACAGCCACCATCGATGATACTGTTTATACCGCTGTTACAAACGTTGGCAATCGCCCCACTGTTTCGGGTGATTTTGTCAATTCGGAAGCTCATATCATCGGCTACGACGGCGACCTTTACGATAAAGAGGTAAAGGTTGAGTTTTACAGCCTTCTCAGAGACGAAATGCGCTTTGAAAGCATTGACGCCCTGGCAGAGCAGATCCGCAAGGATATAGAAAGCGCAAAGGCCTTCTTTTTGCAGCCCTGCGGAAAATAAAATTTAATAAACCTGCGCAGCGCTAAACGTGCTGCGCTTTCATATAAAGAAAGGATAATTCGGATGAAACGTATTGTTTCTCTCTTACTATGCCTTGCAACGCTTATCTCAACTCTGGCACTCCTTGCCCTGCCTGCGGCGGCAATTGAGGATCCCGAGGTTCAAAATATAGGCGGCGCATTAGTTTATAACTTTGAAAACGAAAAGGTCGTTTATAAATATAAGGACACGCAGAAGATATATCCCACCTCAACCGTTAAAATTATGACAGGTATACTTGCCATTGAAGCGCTTGGCGATAAGCTTGAGGATAAGATAACCATCACAAGCGAGATGATCTCAAAGGTTTCAGGTAATAATATCAAGCTTGAAGCAGGCGACGTTGTTACGGTTAAGGATATGATATGGACTCTTCTTGTAAACGGCGCAAACGACAGCGCATACGTTCTTGCATACGCCGTTTCGGGAAGCCTTGAAAAATTTATTTCAAGAATGAACACAAGAGCCAAGGAGCTTGGCGCTATCCATACTAACTATACTAATCCCACGGGAATGCACGATGAAAATATGTACACCACCGTTGAGGACACAGCTATAATCGCGCGCCACGCCTATACTCTTCCTATGTTTATGGAGTGCAGCTCCTCTATGAAATATACCATGGAGTCCTTTAACCACACGGTCCATAACAGAAACTGCCTTCTCACTCTTTATTACGATAAGAACTATTTCGACTCTCAGGCTCGCGGAATGAACGCAGGCTCAACCCCTCAGGGCGGCCATAGCGTCGTTACCACAGCAACAAACGGAGATCTTTCCTATCTTGTTGTAGTAATGGGCGGAGAAACAGTTGAGGGAACTATATATTCCTATACAACAGCATCAAAGCTTATCGACTGGGCGTTTGAATCCTTTAATTATATCGAGGTTCTCTCACCCAAGCAGATAATCTGCGATATTCCCGTAACCCTCTCATCTGTAACGGATATGGTAAACCTTGTTTCAAAGGACACTCTCAGCGTTTACCTCCCCTCCGACGTTGACCCCAAAACAGCGATCGAATTAAGCTACGTGACCTATTCCGAGGAGCTTCAGGCCCCCGTTACAAAGGGAAAGGTCTGCGGAAGCGTTACGGCAATATATAACGGCGATATCCTCGGAACGTCCGATATGGTAGCAACAGCCGACGTTGCACGAAGCGAGCTTCTTTATACGTTTTATAAAATAGAACAGTTTTCAAAGAGCAAATTCTTTATCGCAACTATAGTATCAGCAGTTATACTGACAGTTATCTATATCTTCGGAACAGCATTCCTCCGCGCAAGAAGACCTAATAAGAGACGCAGATATTAAAAATAATAAAAACTCCGCTGCAAAAGCGTGATGTCCTTAACGGAGAAAACGAAAAACCGAATAGGATAACAGAGAAAGGCAGCATAGTCTATGATGGCTATGCTGTCTTTTGCATTGTTTGATTATAGAAAAGTGAACTTGATTGAAAGCGTCGCAGAAATGCGGTGTTTTTTTGAATATTATATCGAAAATCACTGGACTTGTGGAAAGTGTTGTGGTATGTGTTTGTGTTGCAAAAAGGAGGTGCAACGCACATGACAACACTTGAAGATCTGTATTACGGTAACATCAGTCCGCACGAAAGGTACATAAAGCGCGGTTCGAGAGTCGATCAACTCGTAAAGCTCATATGCAAAAACGAGGAAAGCCTAACGGCAACGCTCACTGAGCAGCAGAAAGAAACCTTCGAAAAGTTTAAAGACTGCCAAAGCGAACTTGCAGGGTTAACCGAGCGAGATGCGTTCAGGGATGGCTTCATCCTTGCAGTGCGAATAATGGTCGAAGCGATGGAAGGGTTAGAAACGGTGGATGACATATGAAAAAACTAATAATCCTTATTCTCTGCTGTGGGGTGGTGCTTGTGAGTATGGTGGGATGCGGTGGCAACACCGCACCACCGCCTACCGAGAGTCCATCAACAACGGTATCGAAAACGATAATAACAGAAACACCTACCGAAACAACACTGCCTGTAACGGCGGTAGAGCCAACTGAGCAAGAAAAAGAGCCTGTTCCCACCGAGGACAAGGAACCGGCAACCGAGACGACCGTGACCGCCACAGAGCCAACAACGACACAGCCAACAGAAAAAGCAACGACCACTGTAACAAACACCGCTAATGAAAAGGTTACTCTTCCGATTGAGAAAACCGTTGAAAGCACAACACCGCAGCTTACAGAAAGCGAAACGTCGGAAGCTGAACCGCCAAAAGAAGAACCAAAATGCGAAACGGAACCTATGAGGGTGACCGAGCCGGAACCTACAGAAAGGCCTGCTCCCTTTGATATCGACTACTGGATCGCATACGCAAGGAGCTACGCCGAAAGCAAAGGACTTATACTGAGCGATACGGCGGTGGATTGTTGGGACAACCCCGTCCGAGCAGGCGCACACTGCATTTTCCTCGAAAGAGATATTCAAAGCCGGCTTGACCGCTATGCAAAGGATGAGGACATCGCCGATGTGTGGATCTGGGCAGAAGCCACGGACAACGACTGCTATGACATTTATATCGGCTACGCTTAAAAACAAAATAATTCCAAAACCAGGGCACTCACTGGACGCGGCAATCCAACAGAGAAAACAAGAAACGAATAGGCCTAAAAATTCTGCTTAACATGGGCAGAATTTTTGTTTTACAACATTTTCTCAAATTAATTGAAATATTCACGATTTCGTGATATAATATAGACCAATGAAAGAGGGGGTCGTTATGGCTGTATCTTATAAAAAGTTATTTCATTTGCTGATCGACAAGGGGATGACCAATGCTGAGTTGATGGAGAAAGCTGGCTTTAGTGCAAATATCATTACCCGAATCAAGCGTGACAATTATATTTCTCTCGATAGCATTGAGAAGATTTGCAAAACTCTGAACTGCGGTGTCGATGATATCTTAGAGTTCACCATGGAGGAAGAAGAATGAATAATATTGCAGTAAAATTTATAGGCAAAGAATATTCCATACCAAAGGATGTTATAACCTATATTGATTTGCTTGATTTTGCTGATAACGTTCAGAAACAGTTAATGGCAGATTTTATCTCTATAATCAAAGGCAGAATTCAAAACAAAAATGTTGGTTTGATTGACGACGAGGATTTGCGAGCACAGATTGAAAAGCAAGTTGGACGATTTATTGCCAAACTTTGCGATCAAGGGATTTTTACACGTACAGTTAACGACTATCTTAACGGTAACAAGGGATATGAGTATTTCTCCAAGGTAAATAAAGCGGCTCTCGAAAAGGTTAAATCTTTTCTTATGCAGAGATTGGATTCTTTGCAAGAAGGTTATGAAGATGCTGTCCAAAGAGCTGAATCACATGTTACTGGAATGGGATTTTCTATTTGGTCGAGTAGCTTTGTTAATCATGCCATTTATGCTGCAATGGAAGCTTCCACCATCAACAAACAGGAAAAAGAAGCTTCTGCAAGATATCAAAAAGAAATTAGTGAACTGTGTTCCAAATTGGAGTCAGAATACGATAGAGCGACCAGTCAATATATAAACAATGAATATATCCCCAATATGGAAGCAGCACTTACTGTATTGGCTTATGAGTTGCTTGATAAATACGTGAACGATCTGATTGCAAACGATAAATTTGATAGAAGAACATTGGGATTCGTTGACATTAGCCGTTCAAATGATCTGTTGAAAAACCTAACCCTATCCAACAGCAAACAGGCTATACTCGAAAATGCTTTTGTCGCCTGCCCTTACAACATAGCTGTTTATATGCACGCAATGAAATTGGAAATGTTGGATGAAGATACTTTTGAAACAGCCAATGTTTTCAAGCAAGGTTCAAAAATTATTTCGTTTTTGAAAGAATCTTTGGGTACGGCTGATTATCCCAACTTTGTTGAGCCGAATTATTACAGTGCTTCTTTGTTGGCACGTTACGAAAATAAAAGCGCGAATGATGTCCTGTATCAGCACACAGCCTCTTATGCAAATGCTGTGATTAGAGAGTATGAAAAAATTGTTAGAGCACTCGATAATCTCAATCAATGCAGGGACTACTTGCGCAAATTGAATGATGATGAGATTTTGTTAGGAGAAGGAACCTCAAAACGATTGGCAAAATCACTTGTTTATTCGATTGCACCGAATGACAACTGGAATATTCTTATGAAACAATGTGGTCACGCTGATCTGCTCGAAAGATTATTGGCTATTATGCCTGTAGGTTCGACCTTTGGAAGTAAAGAGGATTGCGATTCCTATTTAACGGAAGCTTTGTTCAATGCGTTGGAAGTAGCCCGTAAAGATTTGGCTCAAAGGATTTCAGAGAGCAGAGCTCGTGCTGAAGCCGAACGACAGAAACTTGAGGCGCAAAAAAGAAAGAAACGTATTAAGACAACAGCTATTTTGTGTGCAATCGTTGCTGTTATTATTGTTGCTTTCTCTTTGCCCTCCATAATAGAAAATGCAAAGATCTTAAAAAGAGAAAGTTGTGTTGAAAAACAAATTCAAGCAGTAGTTGAACCATTAGAAAGCAAAATGGAGAATGCTACCGGCGTTGACATTATTATCGATTACTACTTCTCTTTGGAAAATGATTGGGACGACGAACAGTGGTATGAATGGACGTTTAGTGTTGAACTTCCTATTTTTGATGAATACAGAAAATCCAACAGCGCAAACGAGCAATCACTGTTAGAAGTAATGGATGTTTGCAAATCTCTTGTTGAAATTTATGATGATGTTTACGATGATTTAGATTTTGACTTCAAGGACGAAGATGTAAGAATTGTAATGGACTTTTCTGGTGGAAATTTCGGTTCGCTAAAAATCCATGATACATCTACATCAGAAACATTCTATTACGAAGAATATGGCGGAGATCGTTATCTTCATTCCTCTGATACTGAATATGTATTAGACAAAAATTCCGAAGTTGTTCAAGCGACAGAAAAGGAAGCAGCGTACAATGATGCCCTTTCTCTTATGACTGCCCAAAAATATGATGAGGCTATTGAGATATTTGCAAAATTAAGTGGATATAAAGACAGTGTTGGCAAAATTACTGAATGTGAAAATGCTATCATCGAATTAAAGTATAATGATGCTCTTGCTTTGATGTCTGCGCAAAAATATGACGATGCTATTATCATATTCACGGAATTGGGAGAATACAAAAACAGCGCATCCAAGATAGTCGAATGTAACGAAGCTATTGCAGCCGTTATCGAAGCAAAATATAACGAAGCATCTTCTCTTATAGTCGAAGGAAAGTACAACGAAGCCTTATTGATTCTTGATGAAATCGGCGATTATAAAGATGCAGTTGCTTTGAAACAAAAATATGCGCTTCTCACCTGTGAATCTGGAGATGTTATCACATTTGGAACATACGAACAAGACAACAATCTTGATAATGGTGCAGAAGCTATCGAGTGGCTTGTTTTGAACAGAGACGGCAACAAGGCTCTTGTAATAAGCAAGTATTGCCTTGAGCAAATGCCTTTCAACAACACTTTAGCGTCAGTTACATGGGAAAATTGTACAATTAGAAAGTGGCTCAATAACGATTTCTTTGATACAGCGTTTTCTACAGATGAAAAAACCTCGGTCCTTGTGTCGAATATCAGCTACCCGGATGATGTGGACCACGAAGAACCGACAAGAACAACAAAGGATAGAATTTTCCTTCTTAGCGAGAACGAAGCATTAGTGTATTTTGACTCGGATTCTGAAAGAGCAACGCAAACGACTGAATATGTTGGAGCTTTGCATTGTTACTGGATTCTTCGTACAAATGGAAGTGTTTCTAACGTTGCCCATGTTGATACTTCTGGGTATGTGGGTTACTACGAAAATGTTGACCGTGAATGGTATATTCGTCCAGCCATGTGGATTGAGACAAGCGAGTAACAAAGCCTTCCGTATTTGCATTCTTGTAATGGAGGTGACTAAAATGAATGTCAAAGATTGGGGACAACGTATTTCTCACAGAACAGATATAAGCATGGGGCTTGTTCATCTTACCAAAGGAGACAGAGAACTTAGTTCTCTTGCTGTTTTGATGAAAATTCTCGAAGAAAAAACAATATTGGGCAGCACAAACAAAATAGTAGGCGGACATCCAAGAGGGTTTATATGTGGTAGTGATCCCGTTGTTTGCTTTCAAGATGTTCCTTTACATTCTCTCTCAGAAAACATTTTTTGGGAACAGCAACTACATGATAAAACCCCGGAAGCGCCAATAAGGTATGCTCCTTTTGGACTACGCTTTGATAAAAGGTATGTTTTTAGAAATGGCGGAAGGCCTGTCATTTACGAGGATACCAACATCGCAAAAAATTTTCTTCCCGAAAATGAATACTGGCGAATTGTTAAACTCGATTTGGACAGCGACGATAATATTGTTGACTGGACACATGAACGAGAATGGCGAATCAAGGGAGATTTTCATTTCGAACTTAGTGAGGTAGAAATTCTTCTAAGCGACCAAACTTCTCTAAAGAAATTCAACAGATACTGCAAAGAGAAGAATATGGAGAACCTTCTAAATGAAATTAAAGGAATTGTGATTCTCAAAAGCCTTCTGTTCTAAGTCCAGTTATGGAGCACTTCGTTCGTTGTTCGGATGAGGTGCTCCATAACTATTTTTCAGTTGATGTTACTTGTCGTGAATACAAAATATAACTTTGGAGGAAAAAATGGAACTCATTATTACATTCTTAGAATCAAACTTGTTGTCTGCACTTGTTTCTGCAGTTGTTTCCGGTCTCATTGCCATAATAGGTATTCGCTTATCTTACAAGCTCTCTGTGAGCGAAACACAGAAGGCAATGGAGTATTTTAAGTCTCAGCTCACCAAGAAAGTTTATGCTTCCTCGAAACGTTCTGATATGGAATATGAGATATTCCATACGTTAGGGAGAATCTGCGGTGAGATTCATTTAGTCATGGAACGCTTTTACCCCGACAAGATGAGCTTGCTTTTATTGAACAGTGCGGAAAAGCCTACTCTAAAAGAATTGGCTAACAAAATCCATGACCTGGATATAGAATTAAATATTCATAGGGCCTTTATTCCAAAAGAAATTGTGACACTGTTTGAAGAGCTAATAAAAGACGCAGAGCAATTTTTTGATGATGCAGAAAAGCATATTGATTGTTGGGATGATACAAAGGACGATAAAAACAGAAAAGAAAAACTACGATGCACTGCCTATGAAAAGAGATTAGCATTTTACGAAAAATGGAAGTCTTCAAGTGCAAAATGTCTGGAATATCTACAGTCAAAAGAATTGGTGTAAAATCTGATTTTGATAAATAGTATTTTTCAAAAGGAGGGGCAATGTTTGAATATTAGAGATATTGAAAAAATAATAGACGATGCACACAAAGGACACGAAATTTTCAAAATGAATAAAGAGCAGGCAATTTATTCTACATTATCGACATTTGAATATTCGTGCAGTTCGGTAATGATGGCAAGTGTCTTAAATCCGTTTGCATTAAAAAGCATTACTGATCTAATGGACGCATTGAATATGGCGTTGACATGGATAAATGAACTGTGTCCCGTTTCCGACGACGGCACTATCCAATTGGAGATGTCCGAGGAATGTAATCAACAGTGCTGTGACTTCTTGCACAATCACGCTTACCCCTATTCTGTGATTTGCAGCGGATACATAGCGTACTCAAGAAAACGCTTCAAAGCAAATGTTGTCGATAATTGCGTTACCTTTGATCTGGCTGACAATCAAAACAATTCGGCATGGAATGATATTCTCAGAGAAGCTACGAGTAATGATTTAAGTAGCCTGTCTGCCCTCGTTAATCCTTATGAATTGTTGCGAGCAAGCGGCGAGATAAAAAAACATACCACTATAGAAAACGGAATGTTGTGCTACGCTCTATCTGGCGATGTTTTCGATGCTTTTGAAAAGATGGCACGTGCTCATTGGGAAGCCGCAAAGACTTTGCCAGAAAACTGGAAGTTTGAGAAATTTTCTTTGGCTGAGTATAAAGAGTTTTGGATTGCTTTAACTTCCTTGTGCTATGTGCATCTTTGCAGTTGCTTTAGCATTGAAGAACAGTTGCTCAAATTGAAAAATAGTACTATAGTACAAAACAAGCAATGCATTGTTAATTTCATCAAATCTCGAACCAAACTTGACGAAAACAAGATACTGACGCTCATTGACTACATTACTTATGAGCCGCAAAAAACAAATGTTGATATCATGTACCAACCCATAGTAGCTTTGAATGATAGTACTATAATCATCACTCCTACTCTTTTTATGGGATCTCGTCCTGAACGAAATTTACTATCAGTTGTAAGCACAAGGAAAGATAAGGAATACTTCAACGAAGTTAACGATTTGGAAGGTTTGATGGTCTCAGAGTTGGAATCCTATGTGAAATCAGAATACATAGCAAAGCATAAACATTTGCGTGATGATTTGCCTGATCTTGATTTCGCAGTTTTAGATAAAGAGACTAACTCAGCTTTGATTTGCGAAACAAAGTGGTTTGCTCCTGCTGATTCTTCAAAAGAGGTTTACGCCAAGGAAGATGAAATAAATCATGGATGTCAGCAAGTTGAGGATATCATGTCTTATGCTATGGCTGACAAAAAGCATTTCTTCAAGCAAGTGTTTGGTGTTGAGAATGGAGAGACGATTGACCTGTTTTGGTGTGTTGTTGCAAAACACAACATTCGAACGCAAAACAGAATTGTTCCGGTAATAGATTTGAAGAGAATCGAAGACTTGTTTTCTTCAAATTCTCTTAATACTGTTTTTCATCTCATACGCAACCATGAATATGAAATTAAGATGCCCGATGATGTTTCGATTACACATCAAGAAGTAGAATACGCTGGTTTTAAGTTCAAAATTCCTGCGCTTTGTTTGGGAAATATGCCAGAATAAATCGGAACACTGTTGGCTCGCCACCAACGGTGTTCTCGTTCTCATAAAACTATCATTGGCAGCGTTGACAGGAAATAATGCTGTAAAAAATATATCCTCTCATACATGACAACTGAATCTAAATGTTTGACCATACGGATATTCACCTATAATTTGTAATATCTTCAAATCTATTTGGATAACATAAAATTTCAAAAGGCACCGCTTCGGCGGTGCCTTTGCTTATGCCTAAACAGAATAGTATTCCCGTTTTTCTTGCACTTTATTCACCCTACCTTGACAAAAGTTTCCTGCGTATGGTATAATAAAGACACCGAGAGATCGGATGAAAAATGAATATTAAGTGCCACGACAGTTACCACTGTCACCCCGTCGCTTGAAAGACAGCGACATACTTATTTATCTGCTCATTTAGAGCAAGCACTAATTAGAGTTATAGACTCGTACATACATCGGCACGGAACATTTTTAAGCGAACAATTTTGTTCGCCTGTTTGTGTTTCCGTATCGATGTATGTGCGAGTCTTTTTGTTTTGCTCTCGCCGTGATTACATAAAAATCGAAAGGTGGAATGCAGATGATTGTATCAAAATTTAGAATCAACAAAAACGAAAGGAGGATCGGATGCAACACAAAAATTTCTTTATGGTTCCCAACCGCATCTTTGATTTAGAACTAAAGCCGAGGGACTTCACCGTGTATTGCTGTCTGCTTCGGCACAGTGACAGCAAGGACGGCTCCTGCTTCCCCTCGCGGAGAGTCATCGCAAAGGAGTGCGGTATGGATAGGAAAACCGTTGACTCTGCCATTGAAAATCTCTCGTCCCTTGGTCTGGTGAAAAAGATTCAGCGGCACCGAGAGGATGGAACGAGAACGAGCAATCTCTACTACGTGGCAAACCTCTTGGAGTAGAGTGAATTTTTCATCGGGATAGTGTCAGAATTTCCTATCAAGAAGAAAACCCATAGAACAAAACCCAGGAATTACTACAACAGAAAAAGAGAAAAGATAACCACCACGGAGCGCCCATGTGTCGCCCACAGACCGCCTGTGTGCCGAGGAACGCAGAGATGCGAGGAAACACCCGACCAAAAGAAAACCGCCCGTTTGGGGCGATTTGAGGGCAAGGTTGGAACGGCAAAATGAGGTGTGATGTAAGGCAGCTTTCAGGCATTTTCGATGGGTCGAAAATCAAGCAGGAGAAAGAGTCGGGGTCGTAAACGCCCCTCGACTCGGGTCACAGCGGACGGCAACGCCGACCGCACAAGGGTTTTTGGCATTTTCGTTCTTTTCCCGAAGTGGTACCACTTTCGAGGATAAGGAGTCAATTTAGGCGGTGTGGAGTGCCAAAAGTGCCGTGAAACAAGGAAAATCATAGGCGACAATATAGGTGTCGTAAGCGGAAAGGAGAATTTACTATGGCTACTAACAACAAAATCAAGTTTCCTTTTTGGGTAACACCAAAAACGATGGAAACCGTGAAAGAAATGTACAAGGACGATGATTGCCGGAGCCAATCGGAATTTATTGAGAAAGCGATAAACGCATATGTCGGCTATCTACGGGCAGATAACAGTCCAGGAATGCTGCCGAATTATATGGTCTCCACGATGAAGGCTATTGTGGACAGCAGCGAAACACGAATGTGCAGAATGCTGTTCAAGCTGGCGGTGGAGATGGCGATCACGATGAACGTCCTCGCAGCTCACTGTGATATAGAAGAAGGAAGTCTTGCTAACCTTCGCCAAAGCTGTATCGACGAAGTGAAACGAATTAACGGAACGCTTGGATTTGAAGATGCCTACTATTGGCAGAAGGGCTGAGAAAGGAGAACGGAACATGGATTATGAATTACTGAAAAAGCGCAGAGAGAAATATCTAAAATTACAGAGAGAATTAGAGGAAGAACAGCATATCGGTCTCGGTTACGTGCTGACCGTAGAGGGAAAGCAGTATCCCGTACTGTCTTGTTTCTCTGTCAGTGGAAAAACGGAAGAAGCAAAGGACAAACTGAAATACCTTATCAACGGTCGAAAAAGTTAACAAAACTGTTTCAGCAAAGTCGCTGGACTACTCGACCGAGTTGTGATATGTTGTTGCCGTATCCTATTCGGTTTGATTTGGCAGAGCCGCACTCGGCTCGGAAAGGAAACGTGTAATGAAATCAACCGAAAGCAAAAATTTAATAACCGCCATATACTGCCGCCTGTCCCAAGAGGACGATCTGCAGGGCGAATCCAACAGCATCAAAAATCAAAAGTTAATACTACAGCAGTACGCAGAGCAGCACCGATTCCCGAACATCCAATTTTATGTGGATGACGGATACTCGGGAGCGAATTTCAACCGTCCCGATTTCAAGCGGATGATGAACGACATCGAACAAGGCAAGGTTGGAATCGTCATTGTGAAAGACCAATCCCGTCTCGGCAGAGATTATCTGCAAACGGGAATGCTGATGGAGATCACCTTCCCCCAATACGACGTTCGGTTCATCGCCGTCAACGACGGTGTGGACAGTGCCAACGGTGTCAGCGACTTCTCCGGCATCAAGAATTATTTCAACGATTTTTATGCCCGCGATACAAGTCGCAAGATCAGAGCCGTACAGCGTGCCAAAGGTGAGCGAGGAGAACGAGTCGGAACCACCATTCCATACGGATATATGAAAGGCCCGAATAACCCGAAGCAGTATATCCCCGATCCCGAAACCGCACCAATCGTGAAACGAATCTTTGAGATGTACGCAAGCGGAATCGGTATCGTGAAGATCTGTGACAGACTGTCCGCTGAGAAGATCCTCTGCCCAAGCGTGTACGCCTTTCGGAAAAGCGGAAACAAATCAGGCAACCCCGATTTGAGCAGACCGTATCATTGGGCGCAGAACACCGTCCGCAAGATGCTGTCCAATCAGGAATATGTGGGAGACACCGTAAACTTCAAGACCTATTCCAAGTCCAACAAGCTGAAGAAAAGGCTGAAGAACGATCCTGAAAATATTCTCATATTCAAGGACACCCACGAAGCAATCATTGACCGCAAAACTTTTGAGATGGTGCAACGGCACTTCGCAGGACGGAAACGCCCCGACAAGCAAGGTGAGATGGACAAGTATGCAGGATTCCTCTTCTGCGGTGAATGCGGCAAGCGGTTATACCTCCACCGAGGGAAAACCGTCAAGCCGGAAAACAATAACTTCCAATGCGGAGGATTCCAAAGCAGAACCACCGAATGTACCGCACACTATATCCGCGAGAGTGTCCTCGACACCATCGTACTGCACAACCTCAGAACTGTGACCGCCTTCGCAAGAGATAACCCCGACGAGTTCTATGCGATGGCAACGCAGAACGGTGAGGAAGAAGCGGAAAAGTTTTACCGCAATGCCAAGTTACAAAAGGAGCAGCTTGAAAAGCGAATCCAAGACCTGGACAACATCATACGGTGCTTGTACGAGGACAGAGTATCGGGAAGAATCACACCCGAACGCTACGACTTGATGGCAAACGGATATGAGCATGAGCAAGCAGAAAAGAAACGGGAGTTGCAGGAACTTACGGAGAGCATCGAAAGAATGGATATGCGTGACCAGTGTATACAGCAATTCATTCGTGATGCAAAGCGGTATATCGAGATGCCGAAGCTTACACCCGAACTGCTGCGAGTATTCATCCGCAGGATAGAGGTGTACGAAAAGTTCGAGAAATACTCACGAACAGCAGGCAATCCCATCATTATCCGCTACACCTTCCGCCTTCCCGAACAGGACGGAGTACCTGCAATCAAAGTCCTTGCACAACCCACAGCAAAAACCGCATAAAAAGTAATAACCGGAAGGTTTTTACACCTTCCGGTTACATACCACCCACCAATTCTCCGTTAAGAACATCACGGAAATGCAGCGGAGTTTTCTTTTAGCCATCCCCCTTCGCAAAGGGGGATGGGGGACCACAAAATGGTGAGTGAGGAGTTTAAGGGTATTTCGCTCGTTGCGACGAGCGACCAAGGGGTATCCCCCTTGGAATCCCAGTGGGCAATAGGCGTTCCGCGCTCTGCGGAGCGCGTCTTAGGGCGCCGCCCCGCGTCCAGTCATCGTCGTGTGTCGTGAGCTATCGCTTCGATACACTCAGCTCTGCTCACTCACACTTTGGATGACACCGCTTGCAAAAACGATATTTAATCGTTTTTGCCGCACTAACCTTTTTTATAAAAGGTCGATAAAAACATTCTTTACTATGTGCAGCTATAAATATTCATATTCCTTACTTCTCACCGAAAACGGAGATATTCATAACTGCGGGAGTTATTCCCTTAGGTGCGCCGAGGATAGTGAGGCGAGCCTCGTTTGCTCTTGTTACCTCAAAGGTGCGATAGTCGATAATAAGATCCTCTTCGCTTTCGCTTCTGTCCACAACAGTTATCCAGGGATCCTCCTCTTCTGTTGTGTGATCGTTATAGCGAAGCTCTAATTTATACTTGATAGGTCCGGGAAGTGCGCCCTTTTCAAGAGAAAGTCCAACATCGCGCCAGATTATTCTCACAGCGGTGCAATCAGCTCCCCAATAAGACATAGGGATAGTGAGCGTGGGGCATTCGTCATCGTCCGCAGGCTGCCACCAGGACATAAGGTCCTCGTCTGTTGCGTAAAGCGCATCACGACCGGGAGCACAGCTTGAAGCATATGCACGGCGGCGGCCCGTTACGCAAACAAGACCTGCATCGCCATCCTTAAAGGGATCAGCCACAACTCCGGGCGCCCAACGGGGTGATTCTGAAATAACGGGGCAAACAAGGTCGCCCTCATCATTGATATATACGGGGTCAAAACCGATTCTTCTTTCCATAGCGTCAAGATAGCAAACCGTGCAGGTATAGAACACCCAAAGGTTGCCGTCGGGACCCTCTGTGATACATCCGTGTCCGGGACCGCGAACTACACCGTCAGTTTTTCTTGTAAAGGGATTGGTCTTCATATATTCCCAAGGTCCAAGAGGAGTGGAGCTCTTATAAGCGCCGAGACCGTAGGTTGAATATTCTGTTCCGGGAGCGCAGTAAACGAGATAATAAACTCCGTTTTTCTTCAGCATCCAGGGGCCTTCAAGTGCGCAGGAGATCTTGTCCTCGTTATATTCGCCGTTTCTCTCCCACTCGTGTGCAGGATCAAATTCGATAGCAAGCTCAGGCTCTGAAAGAAGCTGGGTGGGATTGTCAGCATCAAGCTCAACCGCCAGAACTATAGGCGCGCCCGTGCTGTAATAAAGATAAAGTCTTCCGTCGTCATCAGAGAAAAGCATGGGATCGTAGCAGCGCTGCAGCTCCTCGCCGTTTGGCAGAGTGAAGCGGCCGATGCTGTGATAATCCTCTAAAAGATCGTCGGAAACATACAAGTCGGAAAGGCTTCCGCAAAGATAATACTTGCCGCGATGGTTAACGACCGTTGGAGCATATCCGCAATCGTAGGGCTCAATTCTCTTATGGTTCCACGTGCAAAAATCCTCGCTCCAATAAACGATTCCGCATGAGGAATAGAGATACCACTTGCCGTTTTCATAAAGGACCGTGGGGTCGGCAGTTTCTCTCCAGTTATAATCATAGCCGTTCATAATAGAAAAGCGACCGATAGGATAATCGGGAAGGGGCATGGGGTTAACGTAGGTTTTTTCGTACTTATTCATAGCCATCACCTTTCATTTTCCTTAGTTATCATAATTTTATCACAGAAAAGCCCTTTTTTCAATGCCCCTCTTAGCATCTTTAACATTATACGCTCAATTTTTTTAGCGAAAATGTTTAAAAAATGCTTGATTAGTGAGAAGGTGTGCAGTATAATTAAAAAGTTAGGTATCCAAAAAATTTAAAAGATTGGAAAGATAGTATGATCAGAGAAGATTTAAGAAACGTAGCTATCATTGCTCACGTTGACCACGGTAAGACAACGCTGGTTGATGAAATGCTCAAGCAGTGCGGCGAATACCACGAAAATCAGGTTGTGCAGGAAAGAGTTATGGACTCCGGCGATATCGAGCGCGAGCGCGGTATCACAATTCTTGCAAAGAACACCTCTGTAGTTTATAAAAATACAAAGATCAATATCGTTGACACACCCGGACACGCAGACTTCGGCGGCGAGGTTGAGCGTATTCTCAAGATGGTTAACGGCGTTATCCTCCTTGTTGACGCGGCAGAAGGCCCCATGCCCCAGACTCGCTTTGTTCTTCAGAGAGCAATGGAGCTTGGCCACAGAGTTATCGTTGTTGTTAACAAGATCGACCGTCCCGATGCAAGAATCGACGAGGTTATCGACGAGGTTCTTGAGCTTCTTCTTGAGCTTGATGCAACAGACGATCAGCTTGATTCTCCCATGCTCTTCTGCTCCGGCAGAGCGGGAACAGCTTCTGTTGATCCTCACGGCGAAGGCGAAAACCTTATGCCCCTTCTCGACACTATCCTTGAATATATTCCCCAGCCCGAGGGCGATCCCGAGGCTCCCCTTCAGATGCTCGTTTCTTCTATCGACTATAACGAATACGTTGGTAGAATCGGTATCGGCAGAATCGAGCGCGGTACAATGAAGGTTGGCGGCGAGGCAGTTATCGTTAACTACCACACACCCGACGCACTTCCCAAGAAAACAAAGGTAGTTTCTCTCTATCAGTACGACGGTCTTGGCAAGAAGACAGTTGAAACTGCTACAGTTGGCGATATCATCTGCTTCTCCGGCGCTGAGTCTATCACTATCGGTGACACTATCACAGCTGTCGACACTCCCGAAGCTCTTGAATTCGTTAAGGTTAGCGAGCCCACTCTTGAAATGACCTTTGCTGTTAACGACAGCCCCTTCGCAGGCAAGGAAGGTAAGTTCGTTACAACAAGACAGATCAGAGAGCGCCTCTATAAGGAAACTCTTCGCGACGTTTCTCTCAGAGTTGAGGACGGTGAAACAACAGATAGCTTCAAGGTTGCAGGCCGCGGCGAAATGCATCTCTCTATCCTCATTGAAAATATGAGACGCGAGGGCTATGAGCTTTGCTGCTCCACACCTCACGTTCTTTATAAGACAATTGACGGCGTTAAGCACGAGCCTATGGAAAAGGTTACTGTTGACGTTCCCGAGGAGTACGTTGGTACAGTTATTGAAAAGCTTGGCTCCAGAAAGGGCGAGCTTCTTGAAATGAACCTCCGTGGCACAAGAATGAAGATCGAATATCTTATTCCCGCAAGAGGTCTCTTCGGCTACAGAAGCGAATTCCTTACAGATACTCGCGGTGAAGGCCTTATGGCATCTGTTTTCGCAGGCTACGAACCCTTCAAGGGCGAGATCACAACAAGATACACAGGCTCTCTCGTTGCAAGCGAGGCAGGCGAATCCACATCCTACGGTCTTTATAACTGTCAGGACAGAGGAACAATGTTTATCGGCGTTCAGACTCCCGTTTACGAGGGTATGATCGTTGGCGAATGCCCCAAGCAGATCGACATCGCTCTCAACGTTTGTAAGAAGAAGCACCTCACATCTATCCGCTCTAGCGGCGCAGACGAAGCTCTTCGCCTTATTCCTCATAAGGTATTCAGCCTTGAGCAGGCAATTGAGTTTATCGGCGAGGACGAGCTCCTTGAGGTTACTCCCAAGTCTATCAGACTCAGAAAGAGAATCCTCAACACAGAGCTTCGCCTTAAGGAAGAGGCTAAGATGAGAAAGGCTGCTCAGCAGGTTTAAGTTAATATAAAAAGCTCGGATGATGATCATCCGAGCTTTTTATTTGTTATAGCGTTATAAATTATCGTTTAGTGCCCAAGCCTCCCCTATTTTAGGGGAGGTGGATTGCCGAAGGCAAGACGGAAGGGTAGAAAAATGATTGATTACCTTCAAAACTACCCTTCAGTCTCACTGCGTTCGACAGCTCCCCATCCCAAGGGACCCCGTGAAATCGTAGATTTCAGGGGATTGGGAGAATAGGGGAGCCTCAGTAACATAAATTATCGTTTATCACACAAAAAAACGGCGGAATATCCGCCGTTTTTATATTAATTATAAGCCTTTTCGGAGCCTGTAGGATCTACTATACTGAAGCCAACGTTGATAAGGTGGTCGGCAACTCTCTCAAGACCAACTACCGCAGAGGAGAAATAGGGGCTTGCTTCCATATTGCAATTACCCTCAGCAAGACGCGCAAAGTGGCTCGCTGTAAGCTCGCGTTTCATAGCGTCAACCTTGTTTTCAAGCTCTGTAAGCTCGGGAAGTCTGCCCTCGTTAAGGTTTTCAAATACGTCCTTTGCAACCTCGATCATCTGGCTGACCTTGCCGTGCATATTTTTGATATCATTGCGGCCAACCTCGGAGAAGGAAAGCTTCTTTGCAACCATTTCCTCGCCGATGCCGTAGAAGTTTTCCGCGTGGTCACCGATACGCTCAAGGTCGTTGAGCACGTGGAAATATGCGCCGACGATCTTTTCATCACTCTGCTCAAGCTTCGAGGAGAGGTTGATAATGAACTTTGTGAGATTGCTATTTGTGAAGTTTATAATTTTCTCATTGTTTGCTACCGTTTCACCGTGACCAACGTCGCCGTTTTCCAGCGCCGCAAGGGAAAGCTTGAAGTTTTCTTCAACAAGGCTGAACATATAGTCCATTTCCTTCTTAACCTGACCGAGAGCAACGGGAGGTGCTGCAAGAAGTCTTTCGTCAACGTACTTAAGTGCAAGCTCTTCCTTTTCACCCTTAGTATCCTTGATAACAATGCAGGAATACTTTACAAGCTGACGAACAAAGGGAAGGAGAACCGCTGTTGTTGAAACGTTAAATATTACGTGGAACGCGGAAACTCTCATCTGGAGGGACATAGGATCCTCGCCGGGGAACAGAGAAACAAGGAAATTAACCATAGGCTCCTTGAAGATCCAGATAAACGTTGTGAACAGAACTGTTCCGATAAGGTTAAACGTGAAATGGATAAGAGCAACACGCTTTGCGTTTACCTGTGCGCCAACGGATGCAAGAAGAGCTGTTACGCAGGTTCCGATGTTAGCGCCGAGAATGATAAATAAAGCAAGAGAAAGGGGAAGTACGCCTGTGCCAACCATTGTGATAACAACACCTGTTGCGGCAGAGGAGCTCTGAATAAGCGCTGTGAAGATAACGCCTACGAAAATGAGAATAAGAGGATGGTTAACAACGCTGAAAATATTTGTAAACATTGTTTCAACCAGCTCGTTGCCAAAGGCCTGATCGCTGCTCATTACCTCAAGACCAACGAAAATAAGACCGAGGCCTGAGAAAAGGCTTCCCATGATCTTAACCTTTTCCTTCTTAGCAAAGCCCATCATAACGCCTGCAAATGCCAGAAGGTACATAGCCATATTGAAGTAGTCGTTTTTAAGAGCAACGAGAACGCCTGTAATAGTTGTACCGATGTTAGCGCCCATAATAATGGGAGTCGCCTGCATAAGTGTCATAACTCCTGCATTTACAAGACCGATAACCATAACCGATGTTGCAGATGAGCTCTGAATGATAGCAGTTACAGCAGCACCTATTCCAACACCTGAAAAGCGGTTGTTGCTGATTTTTTCCAGCAGGCTTTTCATTCCGCTTCCTGCGCTTTTTTCAAGGGCATCGCCCATAAAGTTCATACCGACGATGAACACGCCTACGCCTGCAAGAAGCCAAATCATGCTCGCAATAAGCTGCATAATATCTGCGGATGATAACATGTTTTTTCTCCTTTTATATCAAAAAAATCATTTCAAAATCAATAAGTCAAGGGGCACTTACCGAGGTGATAATAGCACACGAAAATCCCTAAATCAAGGCTTTTTTCAACATTTTTTCGCCAAATCCAAAGGTTTAACCGAGACTTAACATAGATATAACATAGAGGGTTTTATTGTTAAAATCTGATTATATTTAAAGGTCTGATTTAACATTTAAATTTGTTGTAATTTATCGTTTAGCGTAATGGCCCTCCCTTGGGGGAGGGGGGACCGCTTGCGGTGGGTGAGGAGTCTAGGCTTAGGACCAACGAAAAGCGAAGCCCAGACGCCTCATCCGTCTGCTTCGCAGACACCTTCCCCCCGGGGAAGGCTAACGCGCTAAATTATCGTTGATCACCCAAATTGAAAGTTTTTAAATATTATGATATACTAAATATAAGGATTTTAACCTTTTCGTTCGTATAATAGTTAGAAAAAGAAGAAAGGCTTACACAAATGGACAACGGTGCAAGTAGCTACCGCCGTTTTCTTGACGGTGACGAGTCAGCCTTTGACGAGATAATAAACGAATACCGAATTCCGCTGACTCTTTTTATAAATCGATATACGCACGACCTATGGATCGCGGAGGACATTGCCATAGACGTTTTTTCGCGCCTTATCGTCGACCGCAGACACTATAATTTCAAGGTTTCATTGAAAACCTACCTATTTATGCTGGGAAGAAGCCGGGCGCTGGATCATTTAAGGCGAAAAAAGCGAATTCTTTTCACATCTCTTGAGGATGCTCTGACAATGGAAAGCGGAGATGGGCCTGAGGAGGATTTTATTCGCGAAGAAAAGCGAAAAACAGTTAACGAAGCTATAAAAAAACTTAGCCTTGATATGCAGGAGGCAATTCATCTGGTTTATTTTGAGGAGCTTTCCTACGAAGACACGGCGAAAATTATGAAAAAAACGAAAAAACAGATAGACAATCTCTTATATCGGGCCAAGAAAAAGCTTGGCGAAACTCTCAGGGAGGAGGGAAATGCTATATGAAGAGAACAAACGACGAATTCCGAGCGGAAATATTCAATCGCTCTGATAAAATAATCAAAAAAAGAAAAAAGATCAAAAAAATCGCTCTCTACTGCGTTCCTTTTTTCCTTTGCGCTGTTATTTCCGTGTACGTTATTATGATCGTCGGCGGTATGCATAAGGGTGCAAATATGGAATCTATTATGGACAATTCCTCGCTGAGAGATGAGATTGCAGCTGACAAAGACGGCGCTGACAACACTCTTCCCGAGGCTGAGCTGTCCGGCAACAGCGGCCAGAACACAGGCTCAATCACCCACGTTGTTTCCTCTATCACCATAGAAAACTGCAAAACGGGAATTACAACTCATATTCCTGATCAGTCAGTTGCCCTTGATATGGAATGTCTCATTGCCGGTATTACAGAAAAGGCTGAAAAGGGAGAGAAAACTGAGGAGGCAGACTATAATATCACTCTCCACTGCAGCGCAGGAGAGTCCGTCACCTACAGCATTGCAGGAAATTCTCTAATCTACGAGGATGAGGTCTATAAAATAAGTTATTCCAACCTCCAAAAGATCCTTGAAATTATAGAAAATCACTGATTTTAATAATTTTTTCTTATCTATTGCAATAAAAATCGATTTGTTATAGAATATAAGTGTGCAAATACCCTTCCCAAAGCGGGAAGGGTATTTCAGAATAAGACCTTTATAGGAGGATGCTTATGAAAAAGGAACACATTCTCATAGTTTGTGTTGTTCTTGTTATATGTCTTTGTGTCGTTTTTGATATTGCATTTGCAAGCAGATTTGCAGTCAATGAAAAAACGGACGATGCGGAAATCGAGACGACCGTAACTGAAACAGAGCCCGAAACTGAAACTGATCCTCCCGAAACAACTGCTCCTCCCGTAGTTGAAACGGAGCCCGAGGAATACAAGTCTCCCATTGATTTTGAAGCTCTCTACGCTGAAAACGAGCATATATATTCCGTTATTAAGATAGAAAACACAAACATCAACTTTCCCATCGTTCAGCATCCCACGGATAAAACCTTCTATCTGAGACGCGGTCTTGATAAGAAATACGACGTTTACGGCAGCGTTTTCACGGAGCACGTTTATAACACTACTGATTTTTCAGACCCCGTTACAATGATCTACGGACACGACACCAGAAACGGAAAAATGTTCGGCGATCTTCACACCATGTATTACGAAGAGCTTACAACTCATGGTGAGATCGTAGTATATCTCCCCGAAAAGGAGCTTCACTATCAAGTTTTTGCCGCAGTTGTTCATGATAAGCGCCACGTGCTTTATTATAACGACTTCACAAACCCCGGCGTTTTCAACAGCTTCTTTGGAAAAGTTTTTGAAAAGGAAGGCGAAAAGATGGTTGTTGATAAGGAATGTGAGCTTTCTCCCGACGATAAGATCATTATTCTCTCAACCTGCGTTGAAAACCGACCCGATAACCGCTTCCTCGTTATGGC
>JAZQVW010000141.1:0-2000 GCA_045632025.1 Candidatus Avispirillum sp.
TCTATACGTTTGCCCCGATTGCGGCCTCTCAACCTTCAAGAGTAAGGGCAGAAAGGTTAAATGCGTCAAATGCGAAAAAGAGGTTGAATATCTCCCCTCTAAGGAGCTCCGCGGCCTCGGATTTGACCTTCCCTTCCGCTTTGTAGCAGATTGGTACGACTACCAGAGAGACTACGTGAACAGCCTTGACACTACACAGAACACAGAAAATCCCCTCTATTTCGAGTTTGCAAGCATATATGAGGTCATCCCCAATAAGAAAAAGATACCCATGCAGGAAAACACCTCAGTTAAGCTCTACGGCGACAAGGTCACTGTTACCGTAGGTGAGGAAGAAATGATCTTCAACTTCAACCAGGTGACAGCCCTCAGCGTCCTGGGCAAAAACAAGTTCAATATCTATCAGGGCGACAAGGCATATCAGTTCAAGGGCGACAAGAGCTTCAATGCCCTTAAATACGTAAACCTCTACTACAGATATAAAAATATACTTAAAGGAGACAACGATGACAAATTTTTGGGACTTTAGTATTTGGGGACCCATACTCCTCTTCGCGGTGCTGCTGGGCAGCCTGCTCGTTGGTAACGTCCTCAAAAAGTGTATACCCTTTTTGAAGGAATCTCTTATCCCTACGTCCGTTATAAGCGGTATATTCCTCATCATCGTGGCGGCTATATATAAGGCTATCACAGGCGACGTTATGTTCGATTCTGCAGCATTTGGCGGCAAGGGCACAGAAACACTTGAGATGGTTACTTACCACACTCTCGCCCTCGGCTTTATCGCATCCGCACTCACAACCTCCAACGGTAAGCTCACAAAGGAAAGAAGCGTTGAGATCTTCAACACAGGCGTTACAACCGTTTCTACATACCTTCTTCAGGGCGTTGTTGGTATGACAATCACCATCGTTGCTTCTCTTATTATAAAGGGCTTCTTCCCCGCCTCCGGCCTTCTCCTCCCCTTTGGATTTGGCCAGGGTACAGGTCAGGCGCTGAACTACGGCAATATATATGAAACAGAATTCGGATTTGACGGCGGAAAGAGCTTCGGCCTCACAATTGCAGCTCTGGGCTTCCTCAGCGCGGCAATCGGCGGAGTTATCCACCTTAATATTATGAAGCGCCGCGGCAGACTTAACACGTCAAATGCAAAGGACAAGTTCAACAAGGACAAGATCGAAAGCGCACTTGAGATCCCTATGCAGGAAAGCATCGATAAGATGACGGTTCAGCTTTCTCTCATCTTCGTTTCCTATCTTATGGCTTATCTCATTATGCACGCACTGGGCAACCTTCTTCCCGGAATGAAGGCGACTATCTTCGGCTTCAACTTCCTCCTTGGCGTTCTTTGCGCAACCTTTGTTAAAACAGTTCTTCAGATCCTCCGCAAGCACAGAATCGTTAGAAGAAAGTATACAAACAACTTCCTTCTCACAAGAACAGGAAACTTTTTCTTCGACGTTATGATCGTAGCAGGCGTTGCGGCTATCCGCCTTGATATCCTCGAAAGATTCTGGGGCATCGCTGCTATCCTCGGCGTTTGCGGCCTTGCAGTAACTTTCATTTATAACCGTATCGTAGCGAAAACACTCTTTAAGGACTATCAAGAGGAGCAGTTCCTTGCAATGTACGGAATGCTCACAGGCACAGCAAGTACGGGTATCATCCTTCTCCGTGAGATCGACGGCGAGTTCAAAACACCTGCGGCAGATAACCTGGTATATCAGAACTTCCCCGCAATCGTGTTCGGCTTCCCCCTTATGATCCTCGCACTCCTTGCGCCTAAAAAGCCTGTTCTGACAGTTATTATCCTCGCAGCATTCTTCCTCGTGCTGAACATCATCCTCTTCAGAAGCAAGATCTTCAGACGAAGAAATAAGAAGTGATTTTAATTGAATGTAAAAAAGACCGCAAACGCGGTCTTTTTTGTTTATTCATTAACGGTCAGCTTATGCAATCAGCACGCCGTTGCTGTCAAAGGTATAGGATACTCCGCC
>JAZQVW010000142.1:0-2055 GCA_045632025.1 Candidatus Avispirillum sp.
TGTGATATAATATTCGGGTACAAAAAGAATAACACAGTTCGGGGGAGATTTCTCCCCAATCGGCCGCCAAATCAGCGCTTTTGCGGTCGGGGATAAGGAAACTGCGGTGGAAATCCGCGACAACAGCCATTACCGTTACAGCCGGAATGCTTATCGTTCTGTGACCTGCAATAACTCCTTGGGCAAATGAAGGAGGCGGAAGCAAATTCGATTGGCGAATTTGCAGATAAGAGATATAAGATAGAAGTTATAAGATATAGTAGAAATTCGCATTGACGAATTTCATCATTTGCTTTGCACTCCTCTCTCATCACTTCTCTCTTAGCCTTTCCGTCCTTCTTTATGGAGGACGTTTTTTGTTTATACTTTTCGTGCGAAAATTTTAACGAAAAGAGGTTTTCAAAATGAAAACAAAGATCCTTGCGCTTATTATGTGCGCGATCATGCTTCTCAGCTTCTCTGCCTGCAACAAGAACACAGAAAATCCTGAAGACACAACTATAGCAGAAGAAACAACTGCCGCTCCCGAAACAACCGTTGCCAAGGAGTCAGGCATCTGGGCTGATGCCACCTACACCGAGGACAAGTCTTTCGGCGAAGGCGCTAAGACAATCAAGGTTGAAGTTATTGCGGAGGACAAGTCCGTAACCTTTACCATCAAGACAAACGCTGAAACTCTCGGCGAAGCACTTCTCGCCCACTCCCTCGTTGAAGGTGAGGCGGGACAGTACGGTCTTTACATCAAGAAGGTTAACGGCATCTTAGCCGACTATGACGTTGACCAGACATATTGGGGACTTACCAAGGACGGCGAATACGTTATGAGCGGAGCTGACACAACTGCCATTTCAGACGGCGAACACTATGAGCTTACACGCACAAAGTAATAAAAAATCAAAAAGCAAGCTCTCATCTCTTGAGCTTTGCATTTATGCAATGCTCGGGTGCATTATGTTTTGCTCTAAGATCATTATGGAGGCAGCACCCAACATTCACTTTTTAGGATTGCTGACTATGGTCTACACCATCGTATACCGAGGTAAAGCGCTGATACCTATATATATTTATGTATTCTTAAACGGTTTATACGCAGGCTTTAACCAATGGTGGATTCCCTACCTATATATATGGACCGTTCTTTGGGTCATAACAATGCTGCTTCCGAAAAAAATGCCAACAAAGGTTGCATCAGTGATTTATCCACTTATCTGCTGTCTTCACGGAATATTCTTCGGCGCGCTTTATGCACCGGTTCAGGCCTTGATATACGGCTTTGATCTTAAGCAGACCATGGCATGGATCGCCGCAGGTCTTTCCTTTGACGTTATCCACGCTGTAAGCAATTTCTTTATGGGGCTTCTCATTCTCCCCCTTGCCGCTCTGCTGAAAAGGCTCAGCAAGAGGATATTATAATAATGAAAAACAAAGCGCACATTGTGACGCTTTAAGAGCACATTGTGACTAGAGAAAGAGAAAGATATAAATAAAGATAAAGATATAGATATAGAGTGAGAGAGAGACATAGAGAAAACGGTGGCACACACTTTTTTTGGCACACACTCTGAAAATATATTTTTTATTTTAATTGATTTTATTAAACAAGGAAGCCTTCCCGAGTAGGAAGGCTTCCTTGTTTTGAAAATGAGATCGTTTCAAGAAAGATAAACGATAATTTACGTTAATGAGCCTCCCCTTGATTCCCAATCCCCAAAAATCTGCGATTTTTCGGGGTCCCCTTGGGACGGGGAGGTGGATTGCCGAAGGCAAGACGGAAGGGTAGATAAGTATGATTGTATTAAGACATCTACCCTACCGCCCTCGTAACCTCGGGCACCTCCCCTAAAATAGGGGAGGCTTGCTTCGCTACACGATGGTTAGAATTTGTAGGGCGGGGGTTTACTCCCGCCGTGCCCCAAGGTCAACATACATTAACAAAACATAAAATTTATGATTGTGTTGAATGCGGGACGTCGAAGGGGTTCCCCGAAACGAGGTTGACGAGTTTTGGGGGTTCCCGTCGAGGGCAACCTCCCCTACCGTTATCAAATTTCGCAT
>JAZQVW010000143.1:0-5963 GCA_045632025.1 Candidatus Avispirillum sp.
CGCTGAAGCTTATCGCGAAATCTCATTTTTATATACCAATCCTTTTTGCCATTATTACCCTATATTGTATTCCACACTTGTGACGCTTTATATTACATATTATTAAATTTATGGAAATATTTAATAAAAAAAGGCACTTCATACGAAGTGCCTTCTTTTATTTCAGCTTTTATTTAATGATCTCAGGCCATTTACCGTTCTTGATACGGATCTTGATATAGAACAGATCCTTCAAGTCAATTGAGCCGTTTCCGTCAATATCTGCTGCTGCCTTTTCTTCTGCTGTGGGTGTTACAAGCTTCTTTGCAAAGAGCTTCATTCTGAATACGTCCTTTGCATCGATCTTTCCGTCGCCGTTATCGAAAATATCACCGATCACAACGTCGCTTGCTGTTTCGTCTTCTTCTCCACAGTTCTTACATACGCCGTTCTCATATTCGTGATCGATAGGATCAATTGTTGTGCCCTCTTCGTGTCCGCAATTGAAGCAGAGACCGCCTACGTAGCCAGGCTTTTCACACGTTGCCGCAATAACAGTTTCCTTCATATTATGGCCGTGAGCCTCTACGTCTGCTACCTTAACTGTGTAATCACAGTACTTACATACGTCGTTCTTTGCGCCTGCCGCTGTACATGTGTTTGTGTACTCAGCGATATATGTGTGAGGAACAGTCTTTATAACTGTGTCACAGTTAGCGCAATAAACCTCATGCTGGCCTGTATACTGTGCGCTTGCTGTGTACTGAAGATATTCTTCATTGCTATGATAAGGAGTTACGTCCTTAACTGTTGCGTAAGAGCAGATAGAGCATGTATACTTAACCTTACCTGTTACTGTACAGCCTGTAGCAGTTACAGTTGTCTTTGTCCAGTTGTCACCGGAGAGATCGGAGTGGAGTGTAGGAACGTTCTTAACGTCCTTAGCGCCGCAAGCCTTACATGTGTAAGTCTTTTCTCCCATTACGAGACATGTGGGTTTCTTTGTTACAACGCCGTCGTCGTAGTTGTGGTTGCAAACGTCTGCCATAGCAGCCTCAACCTGGTTACCAAGCTCGATTCTCTGAAGAGCCATTACGTCGTAATCGTCAAGAGTGGGATCAAGCTTGCTGCGGTCGAAGTGAGAAAGTGAGAGATAGTTTGCTACGTTCTTGGAAACTGCATCAACGATAGCATCAGCTGCTGCGCTACCCTTGAGCTCTTCAAGCATTGTGAACATCTGATAGTCCTCAATACCGTCACGAAGGATCTCAACTCGAACGGAACCGATGTACTTAAGCTTTGTGAAGTTACCCTGAGATGCAGGATAGAAGAGCACGCCGCCGCCGTAGTAGTAACCGCCGCCACCTGTGTTACCGCGGTTGTACTTCCAGCCACCTGTCTTATTACCTGTTACTGTTGTGTCTGTAACCTCACCAACTACGTGGCCGTTTTCATCAAGAATCTTTGCGCCGTTCCAGTTGTTAACGTAGTAGTAAAGGTAACCTGTTACGTCCTCCTGGTACATCTGCCAGAAGAGCATCTTTGTCTGAAGACCTGTGTTTTCAATAAGGTGATGAGCGTAAACGTAGGAGCCACCCTGACCTGCTGTGTATGCCCAGAGCTCGTCCTTGTTGCCGTCTTCATTTCTAAGAATATTGTTGGAGAGGATTCTGTCGGAGAAGTCGCCGTAAACGTCTGCCCAGTTGAAGAATCTTTCGCCTACGCTGATATTACCGGAAATTGTTGCGGAAAGGCTACGAAGTGTGCCGTAGCTGTTCGCGCCGTCGTAGTTATGAGCCTTGAGCTCGTAGTTAGGTGTAAGACCGTGAGTCTTGGGACACCAGATAGTGCAGGATGCTGTGTCGATCATTTCCTGTGTTGCATCGTGAACGAGGGAAAGATCCATATCCTTGATAGCCTTATCGTATTTGTAATAAGGATAGGGATGGTTTTCATGATAAGGAACTACTGTCTGCGCGTTGGGCCAGTACTTAGCGAGAGCCTCGGATGTTGCCTTAACGTCGTCAACTGTGT
Source organism: Candidatus Avispirillum sp. (assembly GCA_045632025.1). Taxonomy (GTDB): domain Bacteria; phylum Bacillota; class Clostridia; order Oscillospirales; family CAG-272; genus Avispirillum. The sequence goes on from JAZQVW010000143.1 coordinate 2,014, forward strand.
GGCCACTGTTTGCGCCGGAGGGCTGCTTGTCCTGATGCTCTGCGGAAAGGGGCTCGTCTACTGTGTAGAAATAGAACTTATCCTTGATCTCGTCCCATTCCTTCATGGAAGAAAGGTCGTCATAAATGTCTGCATAGTTGCCATATGTGTTGGGGTTAGCCTCCATATATGTGCCATTGTTACCGCCACCACCGTACATAACTCTGATAGCGTTAACTCTGGGGTTTGTAAGGTAGGGGTTAGAGGAGTTGAGCTCGCCGGGAACGTCCATTACAACCAGTCTGTTTTCAAGGAAGTAATCGAAATAATCCTTATAGGAGCCGTACTTGTCAGCCTTATTATCCATGAAGAAGGATGTCTTAAGAGCTGTTTCCTCTTCGATCACGAAGTCCCAAACGTAAGCATAAACAGTTGCTGTCTTAACTGTCTGCTTATCAGCATTTGTTACGTTGAGCTGAGCGGAATACCAACCTGCAGGTGTATCCTCTGTGGACTTAAGACGGATATAGAACGCCTGGCTCTTACCGCCGTTAAGCTGGAAGTTGGGCATAGCGATCGCGTTGCCTGATGTGGAATAGATAGGAACCACGGGGTCAGGCTGCTCACCGTTACGAAGAATAGTGTTTTCTTTTGTTGCACCAACGTAGTCTGTAACACCAACGTTATCAAGTGTTACGTACATCTGATAATAGATATCTGCGTCGATCTGATCGCCAAATTCGTTTGTGAAGGGTGTAACGGACACCTTCATCTTTGTCTTTGTCTCATCAGAATAAAGAATGAACTGAGCGTTTTCAATTTCATTCTTAGCCATATAAACAGAATATGTATCCATACCTGAATGTGTCTTATCCTGAGTCATAACCTTTTTAAAGGAATGCTCAAACCACAGATCAAGAGTAGGATCCTCATATTCAGCCTTCTGCGGAACGTAAATATCCGCGGGATCACCTGATGCTTCTGCTCCTGCAGAGAACACGCCTGCGCAAAGAGAAACCATCAGAACGACCATAGTTGCTATAAGCAATGCTTTTTTCACAGCTATTTTCCTCCAATGCTGAATTTTTACACATACATTGTACCACAAAACCTTTAATTAGTCAACACAATGCAAAAAGCTCCGACCATAAAATCGGAGCTTTTTTGTGCAAATTTATGCTTAGATCTTATTGCGGGAGCCGCAAACGTCGATCTTGTGGAGGCAGAGCTCACGAACAGCGTCTCTTGCCTTGCCCATGTACTTCTTGGGGTCGATGATGGACTCGTCAACAAGCGCCTCACGAACTGCCTTTGTTGCAGCTGCGCGGAGCTCTGTTGCGTAGTTAACCTTATTGATACCCATTTCAATTGTGCGCTTGATCATTTCATCGGGAATGCCGGAGCCGCCGTGAAGAACGAGGGGACAATCGATCATATCCTTGATCTTTGCAAGAAGCTCAAAGTTGAGCTTGGGCTCACCCTTGTAGAAGCCGTGAGCTGTACCGATAGCGATAGCAAAGATATCAATGCCTGTTCTTGTAAAGAAGTCAAGAGCTTCATCGGGATCTGTGTAAGCGATCTCAGCGCTGTGGCCGTCTTCCTTACCGCCAACTGTGCCAAGCTCGGACTCAACTGTGATGCCGAGGGGACGAGCCTTTGCAACAACCTTCTGTGTTACAGCGATGTTCTCCTCATAGGGAAGCTTGGAAGCATCGATCATAACGGAGGAATAGCCTGCATCGATAGCTGCTGCAACTGCCTCAAAGCTTTCGCAGTGGTCAAGGTGGAGAGATACGGGAACAGTTGCCGCCTCAGCGTCAGCCTTTACCATAGCAACTGCCTGACGGAGAGTGATATACTTAACTGTGGAGGGTGTTGTCTGGATCATTACGGGAGATCTTGCTTCTTCAGCTGCCTCGATGATAGCCTGAACCATTTCAAGGTTTTCAGCATTGAATGCAGGAACTGCATAGCCGCCGCGGCGAGCTTCAAGAATCATTTCTTTACTTGTAGTGTACATTTCTATCAAGTCCTTTCTTTTTTGATATGAATTGGAGAATTACTCCATGATATTGTCTTCGATCATCTTTGTTACGTTCTCAATGGAGATCTTACCTTCCATAGGACCGAACGCGCCTGTGTTAAGAGAAGCAGCAGCTGTTGCCCACTTAGCAGCATCAAGAAGGCTCTTGCCATCAAGGAGACCGCAAAGGAACGCGCCGTCGAAGCTATCGCCTGCGCCTGTTGCGTCAACGGGCTCAATAGCGTATACACCGAACTCGATGCGCTCTTCTCTGGAATAGATGATACAGCCCTTCTTACCGTTCTTAAGAACGATGAGCTCAAGAAGGGGTTTTGTTTCGAAGAGAGCCTTTACAGCCTCTTCAATATCCTCACAGCCGGAGAGCATACGAAGCTCGCTCTTACCGGGCATGAATACGCTTGTCTTATCAAGAACTGCAGCAACAAGATCAAGAGCCTCGGGGTCTTTGAGAAGCTCGGGACGGATATTGGGGTCAAAGGAAACCTTTGCGCCCATTGCATGTGCTCTTGTCATTGTGTCAACGATCTTACGGCCGAACTCAAGGTTTGCCATAAGGGAGCATCCCATTACGTGGAAATACTTGAGGCCTTCAAGCTTTTCATCAGCGGGAGCGGGAGCAAGAACTGCAGGTGTGTTTCCGATATGGAAAATGAACTTTCTGTCGCCGTTAGCAAAATATGTAACAAAAGCACAGCCTGTGGAGATTCTGTCGTTCTTGATGATGTTGGAGCAATCAACCCCGTCGCCCTCAAGACGGTCAAGGAGGCACTTACCGAAATCGTCGTCGCCTACGCCGCCAACGATCGCAGCCTTATGGCCAAGTCTTGCAACTGTATCGATAAAGATAGCAGGAGCGCCGGAAGGGTAAGGACCCTTAAATGTTTCTGCCTTATCAAGGGGCTTATCAACACCGTCTCTCATGATTTCAACGATGATCTCGCCCATGGTCATAATTTCAGCCATTGTTATATCCTACCTTTTGATATTTTTTTAAATTAGCCGTTGAGGTTAGCGCGGAGGAACTTAACAGCAGTTGCCATAAGCTCGTCCATCTTTTCTGCGTCAGCGCCCTCGGAGAGGTCTCTCCAAACCTTGATTGCGGGACCTACCTCACCGCCTGTGAGAAGGAAGGGCTCCATAACAACCTTGCCGTCGTAGTTGATATCGCGGAGAGCCTTACCGATCTCTGCCCAGTCCATGTGACCCTGGCCGGGGAGCATACGGTTTGCTTCACCAACGTGAACGTGCTTAACCCAATCGCCTGCGCGACGGAGAACTGTGGGAATATCTTCAACCTCTTCGATATTCATATGGAATGTATCGAGAAGGAGCATAACGGAGTTCTTGCCAACTCTCTGGCAGAATTCGATACCCTCGTCAAGAGTGTTGATCATGCAGGACTCAAATCTGTTGAGGATCTCAAGAGCAATTGTGATGCCGAGCTTATCAGCGTAGTCACCAACCTGCTTCATGCATTCAACAGCGCGGTCAAGGAGAGCTTCCTTTTCGATATCAACGAAGTCATAAGGCCAATGGTTGTAAGCTGCACCGATGAGGATGTTACAATCAAGCTTAACCATCTGATCCATAATGTCGCAAAGGAACTTAACACCGTTAGCGCGAACTGCGGGATCCTTATCGGAAATGTCCTTATCCTTGGGAGGGCCAAGGTTTGCGGAAATTTCAAGGCCGAGCTCCTTAGCTGTTGTACGAAGCTCCTCAAGCTGTGCATCGCTGAGGGAAAGAAGGTGGTCTGCGCCTACCTCGAGAACGTCAAGGCCGCACTTCTTTGCTCTGTGGCAGAGCTCAATGTAGTCAACTGCCCACATATTGTTCCAATATGCAAAATGTGTACCGATTTTCATCATAGTTTTATATCTCCTTAAATTTATTATTTTTTATTTCAGTCTCTGAAGCCGTAAACCAG
>JAZQVW010000144.1:0-12505 GCA_045632025.1 Candidatus Avispirillum sp.
ATTTTGTGCAGGAAAGAGCCTTTTCGCACTCAGATTCTGTATGTACTATTCTATATTTCAGCGCCTGCAGATTAGCTGTTGAAGCTGTTATTCTGGCAAGATCAACGTAATGCTTCAGCTTCTCCTCGCCAACTCTATTTGACATATCAAAGCTGCGAAAGCTTCTGTTTTTTAAAACAAGCTCACCAAACATAATAGACCTCACAACATAAACAATTTTTCAGGCTTTACTGCCGTGCCCTTTTCGTATTCGCATACTCTGCCGAGGGCAAGAAACTCTCCATTATACATAATACGGATAAGCTCGCCTACCTCAAAATCAGTGCCAAGCTTCTTCTGATAAAGCTCTGTGCCGCCGCGAATAAGCTTTGCATAGAAATCATTAACGGAAATAGTGTTAAGATCCTCAAAGAGCTTCACTGTGGGAAGCGGCAAGGCCAATCTTTCCTCGAAAGTCATCTTCTCCAGCTCTTCTACCGTAATAGCGCTTTCAAGCGTAAAATTGCCCGTTCTGACGCGCACAAGAGAGCTCATAGCTCCTCCGCATCCAAGCTTTTCGCCAATATCTGCGCAAAGTGTACGAACATATGTTCCTTTTGAGCATACTATTCTCAATTTATACTCATTATCGCTAAGCTTTTCAACCTCAAGCTCCTTGATCTCAACCTGACGGGGCTTTCTTTCAACAGTTTCTCCTGCGCGGGCAAGGTCAACAAGCTTCTGTCCGTCAATTTTGATAGCGCTGTACATAGGAGGTATCTGCTCAATCTCGCCAACAAAGCTTTTTGCCGCTTCAAGAACAGCCTCTTCGTCGGGGATATTATCACTTGTTGTGAGAACCTCTCCCGTTGTATCAAGAGTATCTGTTGTAACACCTAAGCGAAGAGTTGCAATATATTCCTTTTCCTCGCTTACGAGATAGTCGCTTGCTTTAACTGCGCGTCCTATAAGAATGGGAAGAACGCCCGTTGCCATGGGATCAAGAGTACCCGTATGTCCGACCCTTGAGGTATCGTACATACGTCGGAGTATCTGAACTATTCTATGACTTGTCACGCCCTCGTGCTTATTGACAACCAAAACACCTGTGGCTGTATCCGGTTTATTTTTTCTGGACATTAGTTTTCCTCCAAGTGCTTCATAACTGCTTTTCTGAAGGGCTCTGTTATAATGCGAACAGCCTCTTCAGCGCTTTCAGCCTCAACTCGTCCGCCTGCGGCCTTCTTATGTCCGCCGCCGCCGAAGAGAGCACAAATTTCAGCAACGTCTATATCACTATTAGATCTCGCAGAAATTCTGAATTCATTTTCTCTTTCACCGTGCTGTTTGATGGAGATTCCCACAAGGACGCCATCAACGCTACGGGGAATATCAACAACGGAGCCTGTGTTATCGTCTGTCAGCTCTTCCTTCTGAAGTATCTCATTTGTAAGAACAACGTAAGCAAACTTTCCGTCGCACTCAACCTTCAAGTTATCAATTGCAACCTTTCTTGCCTGAAGATCCTTTTCGCTGTAGCTATCATGAAGGATTCTTGCAATTTCGGAATGATCAATGCCCTCTTTCGCCATTTCAGCAAGCATTTTTGCCGCTATCATATGAGTTTCAGGAGTTGCATTGCTGAATTTGAAGCTTCCCGTATCAGCAGAAATAGCCGCGTAAATTCTTGCGCAAGCCTGGGGCAGACTTTCAATATCACCGCATGATACAAGTGCATCGTATATCTTATAAATGATCTCGCCTGCCGCTGCCGCTTTTCCGTCAACGTAATTATCAGCAAAAACCTCTCCGCGCTCGTGATGGTCGATCATCATATCTATCTTATCCATAATAGAAATAAGATCGCCAAGCTGACCGGGAGCCGCAACGTCTACAGAAACAAGCTTATCAAACTGCTCTTCAAGACCTTCCTCATAGGTGATAAACTCCTGACCTGCATAAAGGAATCTGAGGAAAGGAGCTCCCTCACTTTTACAAGTACACTGAGCATATCCGCCGAGACCCTCGTAGATAAGCTTAAGTGCAAAAGCACTGCCGAGCGTGTCACCGTCGGGGCTTCTATGGGAGATTATAAGAAGCTTCTTATTTTCCTTCGCCCATTTTTTAAGGCTTGAAGCTATATCCTCAATAGTAAGCTTATTAAAACTCATCGTCTTCCTCTTCCTCAAGGGGAGTGATATCAAGAGAGTTAAGAATAGCCGCAATTTCAACACCGTGCTTAACGCTTCCGTCCTCAACGAAAGTGAGCTCGGGTGTTGCTCTCATATTAAGTCTTTTCGCAAGCTGGCTTCTGATAAAGCCTGCCGCAGACTTAAGACCGAGATAAATATTCTTCAGCTGCTCCTTGTCACCGTCAGCGCCGAGAACTGAATAATAGATCTTAGCATACTTAAGGTCGGGTGTAACGTCAGCTGCTGTAACTGTGATCATTGCATCAGAAACTCTGGGGTCCTTAACCTCACGGAGAATAACTGCAAGCTCAAGTGCAACTGCGTCGTTAATTCTATTCTGTCTATATTTAGCCATATCAATATTTCCTTTTAAAAGTATATATATTCAGTATACCACAACTACAGCCTAAAATAAATAGTTTTATATAAAAAAGCCTTACCAAATAAGATAAGGCTTTTGTTCCACGTGGAACAATTTACGTTTCACACCAAAATGTTTCACGTGGAACATTTTGGGATAGCAATGATTATTTCCATTGAATCTGAGGTTTCCCGCTTAGTAGTTTCAACGTCAAATCCCGTTGACCGCATCGTTTCGATAGCTTTATCAATAGTATTATAAAACAACCTCATATCCTTAATAATTATCTTCGTTTTGATATTATCCTTCTTTTCCTGCTTTTTCTCCAGCAGAAGTCTCTCAATATAATCCTCAGTGGCAGAAACGTTTAGATTTTTCTTAATAATAGTTTTAAGAACTGATCTTCTAAGATCATCATTTTTTAATCTCAAAAGAGCTCGGGCGTGACGCTCTGTAAGTCCGTATTCAATGATCATCTCCTTTTCCTCATCTGATATTTTCAAAAGTCTCAGTTTATTTGCAACGTATGACTGTGAGCAAGATAACTGCTCGGCTATTTTCTCCTGTGTGAGACAATGAACCTTCATTAAATTCAGTATTGCAGAGGCCTGCTCAAACATATTAAGATTTTCTCTTTGTATATTTTCAATTATTGCAAGATGGGCAGATTCTTCATTATCAACGTTTGAAATAACGCACGGAACCTCATTTTCTCCAAGTATCTTCAATGCTCTTAATCTTCTTTCTCCCGCTATCAGCTCATACCCCTTTTCCGTTTTTCTAACTGTAAGAGGTTGGATAAGACCGTGATTTCTGATGCTGTCTGCAAGCCTGAATATAGCCTCGTCTGTAAAATACTTTCTTGGTTGAGACGGATTAGGAGATATTTCGTACGGTGATATCATAACGATCTTCTCACTTTTCGTACTGTTTTTTATATTTTCCTCTCTGTAATTACTGTTTTTTGCCCCAAAAAACAAATTTCCTGCCATATTTTCATTCCCTTTCTTCTTGTGATATTGTGAGAAAATAATATCACCCGGAAAATGAAATATAGCAGGAATTAGCACCGACTTTAATATTTCTTTTTGTCAGCCTTAAAGCTAAAAGCTAAATCAAAGAGGTTTCTTTGAAATCTGAGAGAAATTACGAGGATAAATAGCAGGTGTTGAAGAAATCTTTTTGTAAATAACGAGAAATCTCTTATCGGGCAGATCTGAGATAGTATAAGGAACTATTTTGCAGAATTTGCATCCAAGCTTCTTAATGGCGCTTTCTGCCTCCTTAACCTCCTCCTCAGCCGCCGCACCCTTCATGGAGATAAAATATCCACCAACCTTAAGAAAAGGTATACAGAGCTCTGCAAGAACGGAAAGTCTTGCAACAGCTCTTGCTGTGAGGATATCATAAGCCTCTCTCATTTCAGTTTTTGCGGCATCCTCTGCTCTGGAGGCAACTGCATTAAAATCAGTAACTCCCATTATCTCAGAGGTATTCTTAATATATCCTATTTTCTTTGCCGTGCTGTCAAGGGCGGTAACGCTGTAATCGCTGAGCGCCGCCGCAACGGGAAGAGAAGGAAATCCCGCGCCGCTTCCAACGTCAAGAATCTTGCCGTCTCCCTTTTCCCAATTTTCAATTTCAGCCGCAAGGAAAAGACAGTCAACTATATGCTTTTTAAGCACCTCATCGGGGTCTGTTATAGCAGTAAGATTGAAAAGCTTGGACTTTTCTTCAAGCTCAGTACAAACAGTATAGAGCTTTTTAACAACTTCTTCCTCAAAATATTTTTCAGGAAGACCCTTACCGTATTGTATTAATTTATCACTAAATGTATTTTTATCAAACATAATATTTACCTTTTAGAGCATTTACCAAAAATAATTCCGCAAATTCCGCCAATGATATGAGTCAGCTGAGAAATATTGTCACTTACAAAAACAAGAGACCATATCTCCTTGCCAAGGTATATAACTGCAACGAGAATAAGGGAAACGGGAATAACACCGTTCTTAGAATTTGCCATAGAAGCTAAGAATATCATCATAAAAACAATACCTGATGCGCCAAGCAAAGCAGATGCAGGGAAGAACACAAAGTGAACAAGTCCCGAAACAAATGCTGTTATTATGATGCTTATAAGGAGCTTCATACTACCGTATTTATTTTCAACGATAGCGGAAAGCACCAAGAACAGCGACATATTGTTAAAGAAATGATTGAAATCCGAATGACCTAGAACGTGAGTGAAAAATCTGACGTAGGTCATAGGATCTGCAAAGGAGCTTCTGTAAACGCTGAAAACGTTTACATTTGCATATCCGTCGGTAAACTGATTAAGCCCAAATGCCACGAGGCAAAGAAGAGCAAAGGTCAACGCAACGGGAGCATCGTATAATATTTTTATAAGAGGTCTTTTACTGTTCTTTTTCATATTTTTCACCTCTCCTCAGGCATCTTGACGGGTGCCGCCGCAGTAATAAGAGGATTCTGACCTGCAGCAGCTGTTATCTGACCGATCATAAGTGAAGCCTTTGACATAAGCGCTCCTATAACAGGGCCTCCTGCTCGTCTGAATTCTCCTGCAATATCAACAGTTTTCCAGTCCATTTCCTCTGCCGCTCCCTTTTTGAAGGGCACAAAAACGGAAAAGGTTACGGAGATTATAAATATTCTCTCAGGCTCAAAATCGACCTTTCTGTTAAGATTGATCTTAACACCGTTCGGAGTAAGCTTTGCAAGGATAGTATCCTTACAGTTTAGCTTAACTCTTTCTCCCTTTTCTACAGGTCTGTTTTCAATAGCCTCATAGCTGATATTTTCAAGATTTATGTTATTTGAGGGGAGAAAATAGTTATAGAAATCCATATAATTATCCTCACCAATAGTTTTTATCAAGGGTTCTGAGCTGTATCGCCTCAGCCATATGTATAGCAGAAATACTCTCTTTTTTATCAAGATCGGCGATAGTTCTTGCAACTCTCAGCACTCTGTCATAGCCTCTTGCAGACATTGCAAGGCTTTCAAACGCCTTTTTAAGTATCATTTCTGCAGCAGGCTCAATATTGCAATATTTTCGGATTTCCGAAGAGGACATTGATGCGTTGCACTTAGGTCCATCCTCGCCGAATCTCTTCTTTGCAAATTCTCTTGCCGCAACAACTCTCTCTCTTATTTCAGCAGAGCTTTCAGACTTTTCGTTTGAGGTCAGCTGACTGAATTCAACTGCGGGCAATTCAACGTGAATATCGATTCTGTCAAGAAGAGGTCCGCTTATTTTTGAAAGATATTTCTTTATATCGGTCTTCTTGCAGGTGCACGCCTTCTGAGTTGAGCCGTAGTATCCGCATTTACAGGGATTCATAGCGCAAACAAGCATAAAGGTGCTGGGGAAGGTCATTCTTCCTGCCGTTCTCGTTATTGTCACCTCGCCGTCCTCAAGAGGCTGACGAAGGCTTTCAGTAACGTTCTTTGCAAACTCAGGCAATTCGTCAAGGAAAAGAACGCCGTTGTGAGCAATGGATATCTCACCGGGAGTGGGATTTTTCCCGCCTCCCACAAGAGCAGGGGCACTCATTGTGTGATGAGGGCTTCTGAAGGGGCGCTGATTAACAAGACTCATTCCGGGCTTAAGAAGGCCTGAAACAGAATGGACCTTTGTTGTAACAAGGCTTTCTTCAAAGGTCATAGGAGGAAGAATTGTGGGAATTCTCTTTGAAAGCATTGACTTTCCCGCACCGGGAGGGCCTATAAGAAGAATATTATGATTTCCGGCCGCCGCGATCTCAAGAGCACGCTTGGCTCTTTCCTGTCCCTTCACCTCGGAAAAATCATAAATTCCGTTGCCCTTATATTCAAAATCGACAGCATCGGGAATACATCTCTCAATAAGACTTTCACCTCTCAGGTGATAAACAAGCTCAGTAACGTTTGAAACGCCGAATACCTCAACTTCGCGGACAACAGATGCCTCAAGCATATTTTCACGTGGAACGAATACCTGCTTAAGTCCTGCATCACGGCAAGCAAGCACCATGGGCAAAACTCCGCGAACGGGAGAAACAGAGCCCGAAAATGAAAGCTCTCCTATAAAGCATTTATCGGAAAGATCAATATCGCGCTTTATAACTCCGCCCGCCTTCATCAATGCCGCAAAAAGAGCAAGGTCAAGAGCGCTTCCTTCTTTTTTAACGTCGGCAGGAGCAAGATTAACGGTTATTGCCATTTCAGGGAAAGGGAAGCCGCTGTTTCCCGCTGCAGCCTGTATCCTCTGCTTTGATTCCTTAACCGCCGCATCGGGAAGGCCAACCATTTCAAAGGAGGGAAGCTCGCAAAGAGCATCACATTCAATATTGACGATAAATCCGTCAATTCCCGATATTCCCGCACTATGAGAAACAGTTAACATAATAAACTCCCAAAATTTAATATATAGATATATTATCACATTTTTTTTGCTTATACAATAGCGCTTGAGGGATTTTTGTGTTATACTGAATATACCAAATAAGATGCAGGAGAAAACGAAATGAAGGAAAAAAGCGAATTTGCTGTTCGTCTTGACAGTGATCTTTATAAAAAGCTAAGATACGTTGCAGGCAAGGAAAATAACAACCTCAATAATCATATGCTTCACCTCATTCGTCAGAACGTTCAGTATTACGAAAAGGTTCACGGCAGAATCAACGTAAACACTCTGAAGGACGAAGATCTTTGCGAATAAAAAAAGAGCCTTTAAGGGCTCTTTTTTTATTATTTTCAGCGCTTTTATAAGGCGTTTTCAGACGTTTTTTTTAAGAGGGGTTTATTTTTTAAAATAAGGCTTAAAAAACCAAAAAAAACTTGAAAAAAAGCTCCATTTGTGATACAATAAATCAATGTATATATTAATAATATGTAATAAAAATTTTAGGAGATAAAATGGCTTTCGATAACACCGAAGAACTCAATCTTATATGGAACACCATAAAAGCTGAAATGGAAGATAGGTCAACTATGTCCTCTGCGGCATACGAAACCTGGTTCTCAGATTTTCAGCTTGTTAAGCATGATGAAAATAAAATAGTGTTTTCAACCGCAACTGAAACTAAGCGCAAGGTTATAAGAGAAAAGTTTTCAGGTTTCATCAAGGAAAGCGTTGAAAGCGCTCTCGGCTATTGTCCCGATATTGAGATCATATACGATCCCAAGCCCGAGGATAACAGCGCATCCATCTATCCCTCATTTCTCAAAACAGAGGAAGAGGGAAAGTGCCACGGCCTCAATCCCGAATTCACCTTCGATAATTTCGTCGTTGGCTCTTCAAACAACTTTGCGCATGCCTGTGCCCTTTCCGTTTCAAAGGATCCCGGAGGAGAGCATAACTACAATCCTCTCTTCATCTACGGTCCCAGCGGTCTCGGTAAAACTCACCTTATGTATGCGGCGGCAAACAAGGTTCACGAGGAGCATCCTGAAATGTCCATCGTTTGCGTTAAATGCGAGGACTTTCTTAATGAGCTTGTAGGCCATCTTAAAAATAAAACAACTCACATCTTCAAGGAAAAATACAGAACTGTTGATATGCTTCTTATTGACGATATCCAGTTTCTCTCCGGTAAGGAAACGACTCAGCTTGAATTTTTCCACACCTTTGATACTCTCCGTGAGGCAAAGAAGCAGATCGTTTTAACAAGCGACCGTCCTCCCAAGGAAATGTACACCCTGGCAGAGAGAATCAGAACGAGATTTGCTCAGGGTATGCTTGTTGATATCCAGCCTCCCGAATATGAGCTTCGTCTTGCTATCATCGGTAAGAAGGCGGACAAATCAAAGATCAAGCTTCCTCCCGACGTTCTCACGTTCCTTGCTGAAAGACTTAATTCAAACATTCGTGAAATTGAAGGAGCCATCAAAAAGATCGGAGCAATATCCTTCCTCAGCGGAAAGCCTATTACTCTTGAAATGGTTAAGTCCTCAATTCCCGAATTTCTTCGCGAGAATAAGCCTGTTACGGAAACTATCGAAAAGATAATCGAGGTAACGGCAAGAAAATATGACGTAACGGTTGAAGAGATTCTCGGAAACAAGAGAACTAAAAATATCAAAACTGCAAGAAACGTTGCTATGTATATTTCAAAGCAGATCCTTGATCTTTCTCTTCCCCAGATCGGTAAATTTATGAACCGAGATCATTCAACAGTCCACAGCAATATCCAGAATATTGAAACCATGCTTGAAACTGATAACCAGCTTTCAAACGATATCACAGAGATCATAACAGAGGTAAAAAGCTGATTTCAACATAGCAAAATGAGTTTTCAACAGGTTTTCAAAGGTCTTTTGAAAAACCTTTTCAAAACTATGTTGATTAGCTGTTGGAATTACTGTTTTATAAGGAAATTACATCCTTTGCTCTCCTGTTGAAAAATAGAAGAAAAAGGCTCGTTATATCAGTTTTAAACAGGGATAAAAAGGAAACTGTTAACTTTTGAAAACTCGCAAAATTTCTACATCATCCGTTTTCTTTAAAATCCAATTTTAAAGAAGTTTTTTTCAAAAGGTTTTCCAAAGATCAAAAATGAAAATCCAAAGAGGAAAATCCTTATAATTAAGGGCTCTCGGGAGTTTTCAACAGTTTCCACAGCCCCTACTACTATATATTATTATATTATATATTTATTTATCTTATTTATTATCCCGAAAGGACTTACATATGAAAGCAATTTTTAATCGCGATATTTTGCTTAGTGCTCTCGCTCCTGCAGCTGCAGTTGCACCCTCTAAAAATACAATAAGCACAATCGAAGGTATCCTTTTTGAATGTCCCGGTGACGAGGACGGAAAATGCAGAATCACTTCCTATGATATGGAAAAGGGTCTTAGAACTTCTATCGAGGCCGACATTATCGAGGAAGGTAAATATATCATCAACAGCCAGAACATTCTCCAGATAGTAAGAAGCATGCCCTCAGGGGACATCACAATCGAGATCGACGAAAAGAGCAGAGTTAAGATCACAGGTGGAACAGGCTATTTTGAGATCAACGCTATTCATGGCGATAACTATCCCAGCCTTCCTCTTCTTGCAGGAGAAAAGTGCTATACAATTCCTCAGTATGTTTTCAGAGATATTGTAACAAAAACAGCTTTCGCTGCAGCAGTTAATGCTCAGAAGCCCATTTTCAACGGCGTTTATTTTGCAGTTGAAAATGGAGTTCTCAGATGCGTTGGTTGCGACGGTAACAGACTTGGTCTTGCAGAAACAGACCTTGAGGGTGATGCAGCTGAGGCAGGATTTATCGTTCCTGCAAAGATCCTCACAGAGATTCTTAAAATAGTTCACGATACAGAGGATACGATCGATATCATGCTTGCAAGAAAGCACGTTATCTTCAAGATCGGCGAATTCACATATTTCTCCAGACTTATTGACGGCGAATATATCAACTACAAGAGAATCATTCCCGAAAAGTTTGAGAGAATGGCTTATATCAACACAGATTCAATCAAGGGCGCAGCTGAAAGAGCTTCTATCGTAACAGAGGATAAGCTTGGCGGAAGCAGCGCAAAAACATATATCAAGCTTGAGTTTGAAGGAAACGAGCTTAAGATAACATCCGCTTCAACAGGCGGTAGTGTTTATGAAAGTATTCCCGTTTCCATGACAGGTGAGGAGCTTGTTATCGCATTCAACTGCCGATTCCTTCTTGATGCGCTGAAGGCTTGTGATGATGCGGAAACAGTTTGCTTTAAGATGAACGGTTCTCTTATGGGAATCTGCATTGAAAAGGCAAACGGCGGCGAAGAGGAAGAAGAGAAAGTTCGTTATATGCTCTTCGTAATGCCTCTCAGAATGAACGGAAAATAATATGTATCTCCACGCAGGCGGAAACGTTCTAGTAAAGAAAAAGGATATTATCGGAATATTCGATATTGATAATATGAACACTGAGGAAACTATGAAGGAGTTTCTGAGAAAAGCTGAGAAAAAGGGAGAGACATATATTGCAGGAGACGGACTTCCCAAGTCCTTCATTCTGGCTTACTCCGAAAAAGGAGAAAAGGTCATATTCTCAACATTGGCGGCTCAGATCCTTATGAAAAGAACCGAGGTTTCAGTAATATAAAAAGCCATTGTGGCTTTTTAAACCACTTAGAATAAAGATATCTTCAAACGTCGCCATTATGGCGACGAAGAGAAAAAAGAAGCGATAAAGTAAAAAAAATAAACCCGCGTAAGCGGGGCGAAAATTTTGAAATAAACGTAAAGTAATTGGTTAAAAAGGTTTGAAGAGAGCTCGAGAGGAACTTTCCTCAAAAGGTCCTCTCGAAAAAACAGAAAGGCAAAAATAATGGCTGAAGAAAAAGTAACTACGCAGGCATATGATGAAAATCAGATACAGGTGCTTGAGGGACTTGAAGCGGTAAGAAAACGCCCCGGTATGTACATCGGTACGACCTCACTTGGCGGACTTCACCATCTTGTTTATGAAATAGTTGACAACTCCATCGACGAGGCTATGGCAGGTCGATGTGATAAAATTGAAGTTAAGATCCACGAGGACGGAAGTGTTTCCGTTCAGGATAACGGACGCGGCGTTCCCAGCGGTATGCACGCAAAGATGGGAATCCCCACTCTTGAGGTAGTTTTTACTATCCTTCACGCGGGCGGTAAGTTCGGCGGCGAGGGATATAAGATCTCCGGCGGTCTCCACGGCGTTGGTGCGTCAGTAGTTAATGCTCTTTCCGAGTGGATGGAGGTTGATAACTGCTATGAGGGCAACAGATACACCATGCGCTTTGAGCAGGGTAAAACTGTTCGCGCCTTCAAGTGCGAGGGAAGCTGCGGAGACGCTCACGGTCTCTACGTTCGCTTTATGCCCGATGCAACTATATTTGAGGACGTAAGATTTGATTATAACGTTCTTCTCAACCGTCTTCGCGAGCAGTGCTTCCTTAATGCAGGAATCAATATTAAGATAACAGACGAAAGAAACGGCGGAGTTGACGACGAGGGCAATAAGATCGAAGAGGATCTTTGCTATGAGGGCGGTATCTGCTCCTTCGTTGAATATCTCAATGCTCACCGTCACGTTGAGCTTATCCATCCCCAGCCCATCTATATGAAGGCGCAGAAGGGTGATATCACAGCTGAGGTAGCAATGCAGTATAACGATAGCTATAACGACACTATCGTAACCTTTGCAAATAATATGTCCACTATCGACGGCGGTACTCACGAGGTAGGCTTTAAAACAGCACTTACAAGAGTTATAAACGACTACGGAAGAAAGAGCGGCGCTCTTAAGGACAGCGATAAGAATCTCTCCGGTGAAGATTGCAGAGAAGGTCTTTGCGCAGTTGTATCCGTAAAGCTTCCCGATGCCCAGTTTGAGAGCCAGACAAAGGCTAAATTGGGTAACAGCGAGGTAAGAAGCATCGTTGATAGCATTGTAACCACGAAATTGGCCGAATTTTTCGAGGAAAACCCCTCTGTAGGTAAACTCATCATAGAAAAGTCTCTCGCGGCAAACAGAGCACGAGAAGCGGCGAGAAAGGCAAGAGAGCTCACAAGAAGAAAGGGAGCTCTTGAGGGATCAACTCTTCCCGGTAAGCTTGCAGACTGTCAGGAAAAGAGAGCAGAGCTTACAGAGCTGTATCTCGTAGAGGGAGACTCTGCGGGCGGTAGTGCAAAGCAGGCAAAGGACAGTATCTATCAGGCTGTTCTTCCTCTTCGCGGTAAGGTTCTCAACGTTGAAAAATCCAGACTTGATAAGGTATACGGAAATCAGTCTCTTATTCCCATCATCCAGGCTCTCGGCTGCGGAATCGGCGAGGATTTCGATATATCAAAGCTTCGCTACGGTAAGATAATCATCATGGCCGATGCGGACGTTGACGGTAGCCATATCAGAGTGCTGCTTCTCACGTTCTTCTTCCGCCATATGCGTCAGCTTATTGAAGAAGGACATATTTATCTTGCTCAGCCTCC
>JAZQVW010000145.1:0-16561 GCA_045632025.1 Candidatus Avispirillum sp.
GATAGCCTTCGGCCGTATAAAGGGTATATTTTGTTTCTTCCATTATATTAAGATCCTTTCGGGTTATTATTTACTGATGTTATTTAAAAGCTCTGTATATGCTGCGGCGATCTGGTTATCCTCGCTGTCAGCAATTTTATAAATATTGATATTTTTAAGCTCCTCTGCAAGGTCTACTGTAACGTCGGGCTCTATACCAACGCCGTCGTAGTTATCAGAGAAGGGAGGGCAATAATATCTTGTTGTGAATTTAACGCCCGTGCCGTCGTTGAAGGGGGAGGTGGTTTGCATGCTGCCCTTACCGTACGTTGTAGTGCCAACAACGGTTGCCTTTTCATAGTCGCGAAGGGCTGCCGTGAAGAGCTCGCCTGCGCTTGCTGTGCCTCCGTTTACGAGGACGACCATAGGAATATCGGTTTCATTTGCATCGGAAACGTAAACTATTTCCTCTTTGCCGCTTTTATCAATAGTACGGATAACGGGTCCCTCGGGAAGGAGCATATCCAGAGTCTGGCAAACGGAATAAAGCTCTCCGCCGGGATTATAACGTACATCGAGTATGATACCGCGAATTTCCTCGCTTGTCAAGGCTTTTAATGCCTCGTGGAACTGAGTGGGGGTATTCTTATCAAAAGAAGTGATCTTTATAATACCTACAGTTTCGTCAAGAGAGTATTTCTGGCTTGTAACGGTTGTCTGAGTATATTCAGCGCGGATAATAGAGAATTCAACTATTTCGGAATAGTCAGCGCCTCTGAAAACGGTGAATTCAGCGCTTGAGCCTTCTTCACCAAGCATATTTTCAAGAGCCGCCTCGTAGCCCATTTCAGCAACGCTGATGGATTCTCCGTGGACGTAGAGGTAAGCTATCAGGTCTCCCTCCTTAACTCCTGCCTCAAAAGCGGGAGAGTTTGGGAAAACGGATACGACCTCAATGGATTTATATTCTGAGTTATATATAACGCTAACGCCTATGCCAACGCCCTTACCGGAAAGGTCAGTCATAATGCTTGCGTATTCTTCCTGAGTATAGTAATCGGCATAGTTATCGCCGATGCCGTGCATATAGCCCTTAAGAACGGAATCTATGAGTGCGTCCTCGTCGATCTCCTTAACGTATTCCTCATCAAGAGCCTCTTCTATTGCGGAAAGCTTATTAACGATCTTTCCGATAGTTGTCTTTTCGGAAATCCCGAGCAGATCCTTTGCCAGAAGCAGTGTTGCACTGAAGGTCAGCAAAATGGAAATGAGGACCGAGATGAAGATGAGGAAAAAGGTTGAGCTTGCAGAAATGCGGGGACTTCTATGCTGATAGGGTATCTGCTGATTTTCTGCAGATTCTTCCACAGAAAAATTGGAATCGTTCATATTTGAAAACCTTTTCTAAATGTACAAATTTTCAGTACGCCTTAAAATAAGGCGTACTGAAAACATTTTAGCATGAATATTTGAAGAAAAAAGTGGGATTATGCTTTAAACGCCTTTTTTAACGTAGCTGAGCGGATTAGTCTTAACGCCGCCCTTTCTCACTTCGAAATGCAGGTGGTTACCTGTGGAATATCCTGTTGAGCCAACTCCACCGATGGTCTGTCCCTTCTTAACTACCTGTCCTGCGCTGACGGAAAGTGAGCTGCAGTGAGCATAGAGAGTGGAAATACCGCTACCGTGGTCTATAACAACGTAGTATCCGTAGCTATAGTGCCATGCTGCCTGAACGACTGTACCGTCGTTAGAAGCATAAATGGGAGTGCCGTATCCGATAGCAACGTCAAGAGCGTAGTGAGGTCTGCCGCCGGGGTCGCGTCCGCCGTATGTGCAGGAGATAACTCCCTTACCAACGGGAAGAGGCCACATATATTCGCCTGTGGCTGTAACCTGAGAGGAGTTCTGCTCCTGAAGGCTCTTTAAGTATTTAGTAAGCTCGGCATCAAGCTTATCCTCTTCAGCCTTAGCTTTATTATACTGAGCCTGGTAAGCAGCAGTGTCGGACTGGAGCTTCTGGTAATAGGAGGCTGCCTGAGAGGACTGCTTTTCAGCGTCCTTCTTATCCTTTTCAAGGTTTGCCAGCGTTTCCTGCTGAAGCTCAACGGAAATGGTGAGATTTGCCTTTTCCTTCTCAAGCGTTTCCTTTTCAGCTATATAATTCTGCTTCAGAGTTTTATCATATTCAAGCATAGCGTTAACTCTTTCCATTCTGGAAAGGAAATCGCTGATGCTGTCTGCTTCAAGAAGCATTTCGATATAGCTTGCTGTTCCGTCCTCGTGAGCCATGCGGAGTCTGTCAATAAACTTTTCGTTAGTTTTCTTGATTTCTTCCTCGCGAACAGCTATATCGGCGTTTGTGTCTTTGATCTTCTGATCAAGCTCTTCGATGAGCTTATTTGAGGTGGTGATCTTCGCCTCAAGCGTGTAAACAAGGTTATCAAGATAGGTTTTTGTCTGTGAAACCTGGCTTGCCTCGTTTTTGCTGGCGTTGATCTTATTGAGGAGATCCTTCTGGGTCTTTTCAAGAGCCTTGATATCGTCCTCAAGCTTTTGCACGGTCGCGTCAGTTGCAGCGTAGCTGCTTAACTGAGTTTCAGCGGGATAGAATAAAAACGTTGATCCAACTATCGCCAGAGCTGAAACGAAAGAAGCTGAGCGCAGTGCGATCTTTTTGAGTTTACAATTCATTTATGACCTGGCCTTTCGCCTTATGACTTAAGGTACTTATTGAGGGAAGCCACACTACCGATAACGCCTGTGAGGATACCGATTACAAGGAATCCGGCGATAAGGAGGGGGCAAACCTCTCTGTAGGAAAGAACAGTGATCATCTGCATATCTGTTGCAGCCATTTTTTCAACGTAAGTGTAGATGTAAGACTGGATAGCAAATGCGATCGCGCTTGATGCAACGCCGATGATAACGCCTTCAAAAATGAAGGGAAGTGTTATAAACACGTTTGTGGCACCAACGTAGCGCATAACGGTGATCTCGTTCTTTCTTGAATATACCGCAAGCTTGATTGTGTTGATAATAACGAAGATACTAACAACGAAGAGGATCACAAGGAACCAGACGAAAACAAGGAGAACGCCGCTCTTAAGGTTATCGATAGTTTTAGCAACCTTATAAACGGAGTTGATCTTTCTTACGCCTTCAATGTTACGAAGCTCAGCCTCGAGATTGAAAACTGCGGTTTCGTCAAGATCTGCATAAACGATCTCAAATGAATCGCAGAGGGGATTGTTTTCAGCGGTGATATCGCTGTAGAGGTCAGCATATTCGCCGCTTTCATCCTTCATCTTCTGGAGGGATTCATCCTTGGTGATTCGTTTAACGGATCCAACGTTATCAAGAGTATGGATCGCTTCTTCAACTGCTGCGATCTGGTCCTCTGTGAGGTCGTATTCGCAGTATACCATGATCTCGTTAAGCTCTGCGATCTTCTCAAGGTTAACGTTGATGTTAAATATGAGAAGGGAGAAGCTACCGAGAACTATGAGGCAGCTCATAAGCACGGCGATTGAGGCCACGCTCATAACGCTGTTTCTTGTCAGTCCTTTGAAGGCCTGTTCAAGGAAAAATCTGATACTGTATCGTCTTTTCACTGGAACATACCTCCTATTCTGTCTTCAACGATCTTGCCGTCCTTGAGCATAACTACTCTCTGCTTGTAGTAGTCAACAAGGTTCTTTTCGTGAGTAACTACGATAACTGTTTTGCCAAGCTTATTGATCTTCATGAGAAGGTTCATGATCTCAATACTCATTTTGGGGTCGATGTTACCTGTAGGCTCGTCTGCAATGATCATCTTAGGGTTGTTTGCAAGAGCTCGTGCCAATGCAACTCTCTGCTGCTCACCACCGGAGAGCTCGCGAGGGAAGCACTGCATCTTGTCTGCAAGGTTAACCGTTGTGAGGATAGCGGGAACGCGGCGCTTGATCATAGCGCGGGGAGTTCCGACAACCTGCATTGCGAAAGCAACGTTTTCGTAAACGGTCTTATTGGGGAAGAGGCGGAAATCCTGGAAAACAACTCCGAGGTTTCGTCTGTAAAAAGGGATCTGGTTGTTTTTGATGCCCGTCAATTCGTAATCTCCGACCTTAATAGTGCCGGATGTTGCAGCCTCTTCACGGAGGAGAAGCTTCATCATTGTGGTCTTACCGGCGCCTGAATGGCCAACGATGAAGACAAACTCGCCGTCGTCTATATGGAGATCCACTCCGTCAAGCGCAACGGTTCCGTTTGAATAGTGTTTTTTTACGTTCTTGAAGTCTATCATAAAACTAAACCTTTCATTTTTTGCCTTGTTCTGCTTTTAATAGTGTAGCTTTAAAATCAGAACTTAGAGGGCTTTGTTGAGAGGTAACGCTTAACCATAAGGGCTACCTTGAATGTGATAGCATGGTCAAATTCTCTAAGGTCAAGACCTGTGATCTTGCGGATCTTTTCAAGTCTGTAAACCAATGTGTTTCTGTGAACGAAGAGCTTTCTGGATGTTTCGGAAACGTTGAGATTATTTTCGAAGAAGCTCTGGATAGTAAGGAGAGTTTCACGGTCGAGATTATCAAGGGAGCCGTTCTTGAATACCTCCTGAAGGAACATCTCGCAAAGTGTTGTGGGCAGCTGATAGATAAGTCTGCCGATACCGAGGTTTTCATAGGAGATGATATTCTTTTCTGTATCAAATACCTTGCCAACCTCAAGAGCAACCTGAGCTTCCTTGTAGGAGCGGGCGAGGTCCTTGATGTTTTCAACGGAAGTACCGATACCGATCATAGTCTTAGCGTAGAACTCGGAGTTGAGAGTGTCAACGATGGACTTAGCAAGCTTTTCGATCTTCTTAACGTCAGTGCCTGCCTTAAGCTCCTTAACGAGAACAACGTCTGTTTCGCCAACGCTGATAACGTAGTCCTTTGTCTTGTCGGGGAAGATGTTCTGAACTGCGTCGTAGGGAAGAACCTCAGTCTTTGTGAGAAACTTGATAAGGAAAACAACTCTTGTTTCTTCTGTGTTGAAACGGAGCTCCTTACTCTTTATGTAAATGTCACTGGGGAGAATGTTATCAAGGATGATATTCTTGATAAAGGAATTGCGGTCGTACTTTTCGTCGTAGAGGTTCTTGATATTAGCAAGAGAAATGGAGAGGATAGATGCCAGCTTGTCTGCCATCTTGTCTTCGCCTTCTACGAATACGATATATTCCCACTTTGTGCCGGAGTTGATGGGGCGATAGGTATAGCCGCCGATAGCAACAGCCTCAGCGGTGTAGATAAGCTCGTCCTTTGCTTCCTGGCGTGTTTCGCCGATCTTAACGAGCTCGCTGCAAGCGATGATAACACCATTTTCATCAACAACACCGATGGTGCGGTCAGCTGCCTCGGACATTTGGTGGATAATTCCCTGGAACAAACGATTAGACATAGGTGCCTCCTTAGTATTTATAGACATAATTTTATATCATTGTATAACCTGTACTATATTCTACTATATTATTTGTTAAATTTCAATAGGGTATTAACATTTTTTCCTAAAAAACAATAATTTTTTTGTGGAATATCATTATTTATGCCCACTGCGGTCAACAAAAATAAGCATCAAAGCTCAAATTCGTAGCATAAGCAAGCAAGCACAAAGGATGAGGCTGTTTCTGTTCTGAGAATTCTTTTGCCGAGTCCGACGCACTTCATGCCCTTTTCAACAGCGTAGTCGGCTTCAGCCACAGAGAAGCCTCCTTCACTACCTATTATTATAGATACGGTGGGGGTGTCTGGGGCGTTGCTAAGTGCGGAAGAGAGAGTGTGTCCGCGCTCTGCCTCGTAGCAGAAAAGAGGAACGTCAGCTCCGGCGGCGCTTTCGATCGCTTCTTTGTAGGTCATAAGCTCGCCGATCTCGGGGATGATGCTTCTGCCGCACTGCTTTGCGGCCTCAAGTGCGATTCGCTGCCAACGCTCAGCCTTTTTTGCCGCCCCCTTTTTATCGAGTCGGACAACGCAACGGTCGGAGATGAAGGGGATGATCTTCGTGACTCCGCATTCAACAGCCTTCTGAACGACCGTATCAAATTTATCTCCCTTGATAAGCGCCTGATAAAGCACCGCCTCGTAGGGAGGCTCTGTATCTGAATCCTTTTCGCTTTCGACCGTAGCGAAAACGGTTTCTCCCGTTTCGGTGATAGAGCAGGAGTATTCGCGTCTGCCCATATCGCAAACGTCTATCTTTTCACCTGCCTTCATACGAAGGCTTTTGGTGATGTGGAGAGCGTCCTCTCCGCATATCATAACAGTTTTTGTTCCGTCGGGGCGAACGCCGACGGCGGAATTGGGAATGAAAAATCTAGGCAATTTCAGTTCCTCCGTGGGATAGTTTCTTTCAATATTATATGTAGATATATTATATATGATTTTCTGTTTTTGTCAATCGGTATTATATATCTTGAAAAAAGTTAACATATGTGGTATAATGTTAAGGATAATAAAACTAAGGAGTATATCGTGATACTTGAAAAATTGCTTATGCCGGATCTGATGACCGAGCATTTTTATGAAGTAACTCCGGAAATCGTAAAGAGCTTTGGGGGAGACGTGCTTATTTGCGATATTGATAACACGCTTGTAACCTATGACGATCCCGAGCCCACGGAAGAGGTTCTTTCCTGGATCAAAAAAATGAATCAAGGCGGCGTTACCATCGCTTTCGTTTCCAATAACGATTGGGACAGAGTAAAGTTGTTTAACGAAAAGCTTGGTCTTGTGGCTTATGCAAAATCGGGCAAGCCCTCAACGAAGAATCTCAAGGCGGCTTGCGCAGATCTTAAAATAGACAAGAGCAAAGCGGTCCTTCTCGGAGACCAGCTGCTTACAGACTGTGCGGCGGCGAAGAACTTTGGTATCAAGGCTATCATAGTACCTCCCATAAAGGACAAAACAAGCTTGTTTTTCAAAAGTAAACGTTTGATAGAAAAGCCATACGTGGCGAAATATAAAAGGATGAATTCAAAATGAGCATCAGACTTGATAAATTAAGAAATATTATGGCGGAGCGTGAGCTTGACGCCATTTGGGTAACGGGAAGCGTTAACCACCGTTATATGTGCGGATTTGATAATCCCGACGGCGCGCTTGTAATCGGCGCAAATATGGCAGTTGCACTTGAGGACTTCAGATATTATGAGGCGGCAAAGGCTGAGATAGATCCTGAGGATTTTGAGGTTATGATGCTTGGACGTGAATGCACTATAAAGGATTGCATCGCGGGCAACTATAAGAGAGTCGGATATGAGGATAATTTCCTTACTTGTCGCGAGCTTGATTCGCTCAAGAAATCTCTTCCCGACGTTGAGTTTGTGGCCGCAGGCGATATTTTTGAATTGATGCGCCGCACAAAAACAAGAGAAGAGGCTGATTGCATCATCAAGGCGCAGAGAATTGCCGAGGCTTCCTTCAGAGAGTTTTTGCCTCATATTACGCATGACAGAACGGAAGCTGATCTTGCGGCTGAGCTTGAATATATAATGAGAAAGAACGGAAGTGAGGGCGTTGCCTTTGACACTATCGCGGTTTCAGGCAAAAACTCCTCCTCCCCTCACGGCGTTCCCCGCAATGTAAAGCTTGAAAAGGGATTTCTCACCTTTGACTTTGGCGCGGTTTGCAAGGGATATCGCTCCGATATGACAAGAACTGTCTGCGTTGGACGCGCGGATGATGCAATGAAGCATCTTTATAACACAGTTCTTTCCGCTCAGCTTGCGGCTCTTGAGGCTATCGGTCCCGGGGAGTCTTGCTTTAAAATGGACAAGATCGCCCGCGATATTATTGACGGAGCAGGGTATAAGGGCGCGTTCGGGCATTCTCTTGGCCACGGCGTAGGCCTTGAGATCCACGAAACACCCGGAGTTGCCCCCAATTCCGGAGATAAGGTGCTTATGCCCGGAGATATTGTAACGGTTGAACCCGGCATCTATCTTTTCGGTAAGTACGGATGCAGAATCGAGGATATGGTTTATATAACCGAAAACGGAGCGGAAAATCTCACTAAAATGGAAAAAGAGCTTATAGAGATATAAATTTCATACTTTTTCAAAAAATCCTACAATTCCCCTTGAAAATGTCAGGGAAATATATTATAATACAGTTTAGTAATTAATTTGAAAGGAGCTATCTCCGTTTTGCGGAGATAAGTGATATTATTATGGTAGTAGCAGGCGATTTCAAGAATGGTATTACATTCGATATGGATGGCCAGGTAATGCAGGTTATCGAATTCCAGCACGTTAAGCCCGGTAAGGGAGCAGCTTTCGTTCGTACAAAGCTCAGAAACGTTATTACAGGCTCTGTAATTGAAAAGACATTCTCTCCCACAGATAAGTACGAGGATGCAAGAATCGACCGTAAGGATATGCAGTATCTTTACAGCGATGGCGAGCTCTTCTACTTCATGGATATGGAATCCTTCGAGCAGATCCCCCTCAACGAGGACAAGCTTTCCGATAACTTCAAGTTCGTTAAGGAAGAAATGATCTGCACAATCAAGTCCTACAAGGGCAACGTATTCTCTGTAGAGCCTCCCATGTTCGTTGAGCTCGACATCATCGATGCTGAACCCGGCGTTAAGGGCGACACAGCTACAGGTGCAACAAAGAACGCAACTCTTGAGACAGGCGCTGTTATCCGTGTTCCCCTCTTCATCAACCAGGGTGAAAAGGTTCGCGTTGACACAAGAACAGGCGAATACCTCGAAAGAGCATAATTACAGCAAATTTATTTAAGTTGGCTGCTGCATTTTCTGCAGCAGCCCTCTTGATTTTATAATAAGAAAGGGAAAAACTATGAAACTGAACGAAAAATGCGCATATCTGCGCGGCCTTGCTGAAGGAATGAACCTTGACACAGAAAAGGCTGAGGGCAAGCTTATCGCTGAGCTTATCAAGCTTTGCGAGGATATGGCAGAGGAGATCACAGGTCTTAACGAGGCTGTTGATCAGCTTCAGGACTATGCTGAGGAGCTTGATGAGGACCTTGGTGAGATCGAAGAGTTTGTATACGATCTTGAGGACGATTGCGATTGCGACTGCGATTGTGACGACCTTGACGATGAGGATGAATTTGAATGCGGCGGCGATTGCGAGGGCTGTAGCGGATGCGATTATGAGGACGATTGCGATAATATGCGCTGTGCTCTTTGTTCCAATTGCGGCGACACCATCTGCTTTGACGAGGAAATGGATCCCGAAAACATCGTTTGCCCTGCTTGCGGCACACCTCTGGTTGGCCCTGTTGAGGAAGAGTGAAAAATTCTCAATATTGTGTAAAAGCTCTTGACAAGCCAACATCTTGTATATATAATTATACTGTAAACTAATAGTACTGTGGGTTTCAATTGGTACTACTAAATTATTTTATGGAGGTTTTAACGAAATGAGAAAAATTCTTTCTCTTGTGATGGCTCTCGCTATGATCATTTCTGTATTCTCTGCAGTAACAATCACAGCAAGCGCTAACGGCAATTGGTCAGGTGAATCCACTTTCAATGGCGATAGTGATGACACAAATGACATTGTTGAGGCTCTTTATTTTGAAACAGCTCCTACAATCGACGGTTATGTAACCGACGCTGAGTGGGGTGAGCGTACAGTTGAGCTGTACAGTGCAGAATGTGCTGTTGCAGACAACAAGGGCTCTGAGCTTTATGCTTCCTTCTTCTACTGGAAGAACGGTAAACAGGACCAGAACCCCGTGGATGCTATGATTTGGCTCCGTTGGGATGAAAACTATTTCTATTTGGCAGCAATCGTTCGTGACTACAACGGTCACTCTCTTAAGCATGGTAAGAACGAAACCTGGAATGGTGACGCTCTCCAGTTCAGAGTTGACAAGGATGGTCCTAACGCTAAGCACGGTGGCGAATATGACAGAGAGCAGGGTGCTCCCTGGTCCTCTGAGCACGTTCCGGACTTTGTAGTTGGTTACGTTCAGATCGCAGGCGGCTTCGTAGAATGCTTCGAGAACACATATGATAAGGGTCTTACATCCTATTCCAAGCCTGCTCTCGGCGCAGCTCAGGTTGCAGTAGCTCCCGCTGAGGACGATGCAACTGAGAATCCCCTTAACTACCACGAGGATGCCAAGAGCGGTTACACAACATATGAGGTTGCTATTCCTTGGAAGTATATCTATGAGAACGACCTTAATGCTAACCCTGCAAATACTCTTACAGAAAATGAAAAGAAACCTTACACAATGACATACACAAAGTACAATAAGAGAACTAACCCCTCTGGCGGTATCGGCAGAGAGCTCGGTATGTCTCTTATGGTGCTTGGCGCTACAAAGGGCGCTAACAGCTTCGACACATTCATGTGCTGGGGTTCTTGCATCTCTGCAAACTATCACTGTGTAGAAACAATTCCCGATCCTAACGATCCTAACAAGACAATAGCTAACTCTGATGCACACATCAACTGTTCAGGTTCCAACTCTGTAACTCTTTCCGAAGAGGCTGTACAGCAGGGTACATACGATAAGTACGATCCTTCCGTACTTAACGCTACAATGGCTGACAAGGTATACGACAGCGTATTCTACGATTACCTTGGCGGTGACATCGACCGTGTATCTCCCCTTAACAAGGCAAGCGATCTTAAAACACTTACATACGATAAAGACACTGATATGGAATACTGGGGTTCTCCCACTCTCTATCAGGGTTCCACAATTGACGTAGGTGGCGACCACGGTAAGGTTCTTAACTACGACAGAGCTCTCAAGCCCTACGATAGAGATGGCGTAACATACGAGGCTGGCGTAGCTCCTATCGACAGCTTCTATATTGCAACAGAAATCGGCGATGACCTTGCTTATACATATCCCCTTTCCTTCACTTTTGAAATGGACGTTATGTACACAAGCCTTGAACAGGTTGAGCCCGGCTATGCTTCCGCTCTCGGTAACTGGTTCGGTGGCACAACATCTGTTGACTACTACTGCGGTTATTCCTTCAACGATGAGGCTTTCGTAATCTGCGATGCACTCAAGTGCGGTAGCGGTGACTATATTGCGATCAGCAATCCTTACGACCTCAAGGTAAATACATGGTACAACTGGAAGTTCCAGTACGATAACGATACATGTACAGCTCGTCTTCTTATCAACGATGAGGTTATCTTCAACGTTAATAACAGATACTTCTACTACTCCAGCGAGCAGCATCTCACAGATGGTGCAATGATGGTTATGTGGTTCGTTAACTCCCAGATCAAGATGGACAACGTTAAGACATATAACTTCTATGACTTCGTTCACAAGTCCTCTGACAACGTTGACGATACAGTAACAGGTAACCCCAACACACCTAACACAGGTAATACAGGTAACTCCGGCAACACAGGTAACTCCGGTAACACAGGCAACGTTGGTGGCAACACAGGTAACGTTGGCGGCAACACAGGTAACGTTGGCGGTAACACAGGCAACGTTGGTGGTAACACAAACAACGGCACAACAAACAACGGTACAACAAACAACGGTACAGTAAACAAGCCTGTAACAGAGCAGGGCGGTAAGGACGTTGTAGTTGAAGAAGATCAGGTTACAACAACAGACGATGGCACATTCAAGGTTGCTATGAAGGCTGATGCTAACTACAAGACAGCTACATCCCTTTCCTATAAATTCAAGATCAACGCTGAAAAGTTTGAGTTCGTTGGCATCGAAGGCCTCGCTGAAAGCGATTATAAGCTCGAGCAGGCTGAAGACGGCACATACACTCTCACAATCCTTAACCTCTCCAAGGTAAAGGCAGCAGCTGTTGGCTCTATGATCTTTGAGATCGTTCTCAAGGGTAAGGACGGCGCTACAGCAGCAGATCTTGCTAACCCCGATACAGGTATCAAGATTGAGGATTCCTACACATTCAACTCCGTAGCTACAGGCGACAGCATGTTCTACGTTGCAATCCTCGCAGCAGTAATGCTTGCAGGCTGTGCAGTAGTTGTTTACAAGAAGCAGAGAAGCTTCTAATTAAATAGCTTAAATGCAATAAAAGGGTTGAGCGAAAGCTCAACCCTTTTTAATTTCTTATAAACTCTGCGATCTTCTTCATATCGAGATACATGTCCTCGTTTTTTGAAGGATCTCTTAAAAGTGCCGCAGGATGATAAACCGCCGTAATGGTATAATTCCCTTTTTTGTAGAAGCCTCCGTGCTCCTTAGTGATCTTAAAATCCGGCTTAATAAGCCTCATTGCCGATATCCTACCGAGGCAAACTATAAGCCTTGGCTGTATCAGCTTCAACTGTTCTCTGAGATAGTCAATACAATTGTCCTGTTCCTCGGGCAAGGGATCGCGATTGTTGTCGGGTCTGCATTTTAGAATATTAGCAATGTAAACGTCTTCTCGTTTAATACCGACGGCGGATAAAAACTTGTCAAGATGCTTGCCTGCAAGTCCCACGAAGGGAACTCCTTGCTCGTCCTCGCTTTGACCGGGAGCTTCTCCTATGAACATAATTTCCGCATTTCTGTTTCCGCATCCAAAAACACAGTTTTTGCGTTTTTCACTGATCCTGCATTTGTTGCAGTTCTCACATTTCATCTCTAATTCTTCCCAAGTCATATAACGCACCTTCCTTCTGCCTTTATAATACCACGAAGATCACAATAAATAAAGAAAATATTCAAAAAGAATTGACCGAAGAGATTTGTTTTGGTAGAATAAAAGGTAGAATGAAGAAAAAATATGCCAAAATGGCAGATTGGAGCTATATATGAAAGGTGTAATTTTCGGAGCAGGTAATATTGGCCGCGGCTTTATCGGAGCACTGTTTTCTGAGGCGGGACTTGAGGTAACCTTTATTGACGTTTCCCCCGTGGTTATTGATAGAATGAATGCCGATAAGGAGTATCCCCTCCATATCGTAGGTGAAGAAGAAAAGATCGTAACTATCAAAAACGTTCGTGCCGTAAGCGGTAACGATAAGGAAGCAGCAGTTGCGGCTCTTCTTGAAGCCGATATTGCAGCAACCTGCGTTGGCGCAAATGCTATCAAGTTTATTATCCCCAACCTTTCTGCAGGTGTAAAGGCTCGCGTAGCAGCAGGAAAGAAGCCCCTCAATCTTCTTATTTGTGAGAACCTTATGGATGCGGATTCTTATATCCACGGCCTCCTTGCTGACGTTCTCAGCGAAAACGAGCTTGAGAATATCGGCCTTGTAGAAACCTCTGTTGGCCGAATGGTTCCCGTTCCCAAGAAGACAAGCGAGGATGAAAATCCCCTTAAGATCGCAGTTGAGGAATATGGAGTTCTTCCCGTTGATAAGGCGGCTTTCAAGGGCGAGGTTCCCGAGATCAAGAACATTGTTCCTTTCACTCCCTTCCATTACTATATCGAAAGAAAGCTTTACATCCACAATATGGGCCATGCAGTTTGCGCATATTTCGGTAAGCTTAAGGATTGCGAGTATATCTATCAGAGCATTGATAACGACGACGTTCGTCTTCTCGTTCATAATGCAATGCTTGAATCCTGCGATGCGCTTTCATCAAAGTATGGCACACCCATCAAGCCTCTTCTCAACCATTCCTCCGACCTTCTCCGCAGATTTACAAATAAGGCTCTTGGCGACACTTGCCAGAGAGTTGGTGCAGATATTCCCAGAAAGCTTGCAAATTCTGACAGACTTACAGGCGCCGCTCTCAGCGTAATGGAGCAGGGAAGCGTTCCCGTATATATCTGTGCAGGAGCGGCAGCAGCTCTTGCTTGCTACGTTAAGGAAAATGAAGTTGCAGAGGGTGCTGAGGCAGACGCTCTTATCGCTCTCACAGGTCTTACAAAGGACCATAAGATAACTCTTCTCACTCTTGAGCTTTACGATGTTCTTAAGAGGGGCGGAAGCGCAAAGGACGTTCTCAAGGCGGCTGATGAGATGCTTCACCGTGAGCTCGGAATGATAGTTTGATTTGTAGTAATATACAGAATCAGCAAGTATATTGACTTAAATATGGTAAAAACATCGAAAAAGCAGACGTGAAAACGTCTGCTTTTTGTTTTAAAACTATTTACAAAATATACAAATAGGTATACAATTATACTTAGATTAAATTGGGTACGACTATCCAAATCTGAGAAATTTATAAAGGAGATTTTTGTTATGAAAGCAAAAACTACACGTCGCGCACTGTTGATGAGCATTCTGTCTCTCGTACTGTGCGTAAGTATGCTTGTTGGTGCTACATTCGCTTGGTTCACAGATTCAGTGACAAGTGCGAATAACATCATCAAGTCAGGAAACCTTGACGTTGAGTTGTACTATCAGGTAGAAGGTCAGACAGACTGGACAAAGGTAGACAATACAACTAATGTGTTCAAGGATGCTCTTTGGGAACCCGGACATACCGAGGTTGTAAAGCTTAAGGTAGTTAACGAAGGCACACTTGCACTTAAGTATCAGCTTGGCGTTAACATTGTAAGTGAGCTTGGTTCCACAAACGTTGAGGGCAACGCATTCGAGCTTTCCGACTTCATCAAGTACGGAATCGTTGAAGGAGCTCATACATATACTCGTGAGCAGGCTATTGCAGCAGTTGATGCAACAGCTACAAACCTCAAGGGTGCATACAACTCCAAGACAGTAAAGCTTCTCCCCAAGACAGATGTAAACACAGATAACGAAGATATCGTTACTATGGTAGTTTACATGCCCACAACAGTAGGCAACGCTGCAAACCATGCAGACGGTGCAAACGTTCCTACAATCAATCTTGGTGTTAACCTCTTCGCAACTCAGGTTGAGGCTGAAAGCGATAGCTTTGACGAGACTTATGATGAGAATGCTTGGGTTAACGGCATGAAGGTTTACAATGCTCAGGACCTTCAGGCTGCAGTTGATGCAGGTGAAACATATATCACTGTAATGGATGATATTGATCTTTCTGATACTATTATTATCCCTGCTCCCGCTGTTACTACTTACAGCTTGAGAGCTGCTTCCAATGCTATTGTTATCAATCTTAACGGTAATGCGATCAATGCACCTTTTGTTGATGGTAGCACAACTAACCACATTTATGCATTTGAAAACTATGGTAACGTAGTATTCACAAATGGTACTATCAACGCTCGTGGTATCTTCAACTATGGTACAATTACTCTTGAAAAAGGTATTACAATCAATGCAATCGACGGTAACGGCGGTTACGCTATTCGTAACTACGAAGGCGCTACACTCGTTATGAATGACGGTACAATCGCTACAACACTTGAAGACGACTTTAAGGTTGATAAGGGCGGTTACGATGCAACAACTGTTCGTGTTGATGCAGGTGCAACATTTGAAATGAATTGCGGTACTATCAATAATATTAGTGACTGGACATTTGCAATTGATAACAATGGTACAACTACTATTAATGATGGTGTTATCACTTCTGTTCATAGCACTATTTCTTCCTATGGTGAGCTCACTATCAATGGTGGTAGCTTTACTTGTAACGGTATTGAGGGCGTAACAGCTCATGCGCTGGTTGCTTGGGGCGGCTCTGTTACAAACATTTATGGTGGTGCTTTTGACGGTAAGGACAACTACAACGGTTTCAATGTTGATGCAGTGAATGGGTCTGTAGTAAACATTTACGGTGGTAACTTCCTCCCCGTACATAGCGGCTCACTTTATGGTGAAGGCACAATCAACGTATACGGCGGTAACTTCTTTGATGATCCTTCCGTACGTGTAGCTGACGGCTATAAGGCTGTAGCAAGTAACGGCAAGTATGTTATCGTTTCTGAATCCATCGCTGATGATAACGTAGTTGGCACAAAGGAAGAGCTCAAGAATGCTCTTGCAGGCGCTGCTGACGCAAACTCCGGTGATAACACAATCGTTATTACAGGTGACGTTGACCTTTCCGGTACAACATGGACTCCCATCGAGGTTGATGGCTATCACGGTGCAGGCGTTATCACAATCGACGGTAACGGCAGCACAATCACCGGACTTACAGCTCCTCTCTTTGCAGGTGGATTCGCAGGCAAGTCCGGTATCGTTATCAAGAATCTTACAATCGCTGACTCTGACATCGTTAGCACAAGCGGCCTCGGCGGCGGTGCATTTGTTGACAGCGCAGATTCTATGCAGGTGATCACACTTGAGAACTGCCACCTTGTTAACTCCACAGTTACAGGTGAGCGTACAGGCGGTCTTATCGGCTGGTGCACAGGTTATGCTAAGCTTAACGACGGCCCCGTAAAGACATACGTTACAATCAGCAACTGCTCTGTAGTTGACAGCACTGTTACAGGTGCAGGCTCTGCAGGTGCGATCGCAGGTCATCCCGGTGCAAGCGATTACACATACACAACAATCGAAAACTGCGCAGTTAAGAACGTTGACGTAGTTTCCAATGATGACGGCAGCTGGCGTACAGGTGCTATCGTTGGTACAGCAAACAACGGTCACGTTGTTATCAATAACGTTTCTGTTGAAGACGTAACTCTTACACAGAACGGCGTTGCAGCAGAGGGCACACCTCTCTTCGGTCGTTTCGTTCCCTCCGGCACAGGTACACTTGAAATTGACGGCGCA
>JAZQVW010000146.1:0-13878 GCA_045632025.1 Candidatus Avispirillum sp.
CCCTTCAAGGGCATCAACCCCGACGAGTGCGTAGCTATCGGCGCGGCAATTCAGGGCGGCGTTCTTGGCGGCGACGTTAAGGACCTCCTCCTTCTCGACGTAACTCCCCTTTCTCTCGGTATTGAGACACTTGGTGGCGTATTCAACCGCATCATCGACAGAAATACAACTATCCCCGTAAAGAAGAGCCAGGTATATTCCACAGCTGCTGACGGTCAGACATCTGTTGAGATCCACGTTCTTCAGGGTGAAAGAGAAATGGCTGCAGGTAACACAACTCTCGGTCGCTTCAACCTTGACGGCATTGCTCCCGCTCCCCGCGGTGTTCCTCAGATCGAGGTAACATTCGATATCGACGCAAACGGTATCGTTAATGTAACAGCTAAGGATAAGGGAACAGGCAAGGAGCAGCACATCACAATCACATCCAGCACAAATATGTCTGACGCTGATATCGAGCGCGCAGTTAAGGATGCTGAAAAGTTTGCTGAAGAGGACAAGAAGCAGAAGGAAGCAGTTGAAACAAAGAACAGAGCTGAAACAATGATCTTCCAGAGCGAGAAGACTCTCGCATACATCGGCGACAAGGTTCCCGAGGCTGATCAGGCAGACGTTAAGGCTGCAATCGAAAAGCTTAAGAGCACAGTAAACTCCGGTGATACAGAGGCTATCAAGGCTGACACAGAGGCTCTTGAAAAGGCGTTCTATGCTCTCAGCGAAAAGCTCTATCAGCAGAGCGGCGCAGCAGGCGCGCAGGGACAGGGCTTTGATCCCAACGCGGCATACGGCGCAGGCGCATCCTCCGACGGCACATACTACAGTGCTGACTATGAGGACAACAGCGACAAATAATAGTAGCAGGAAACGGACTGCTCATCAAAAAAGATGGGCAGCCTTAAACTGCGTTTTTTTCGGATAAACTAATAAACCGGAGTAGTTATGGCAGATAAAAAAGACTTTTACGAGGTGCTGGGACTTGATAAATCAGCATCCGATGATGAAATAAAAAAGGCGTACAGAAAGCTTGCAAAAAAATATCACCCCGATATGAACCCCGGCGATAAAGAGGCTGAGGCTAATTTCAAGGACGTAAACGAAGCGTACGACGTTCTCTCCGACTCGGATAAAAAGGCTAAGTACGACCAGTACGGCCACGCGGCGTTTGATCCCTCTGCAGGCGGCTTTGGCGGAGGCTTCGGAGGCTTTGGCGGCGGATTTGACGGATTTGATATTTCCGATATCTTCTCAAGCTTTTTTGGCGGTGGCGGCGGTAGTGCCAGAACACGTAACGGCCCCGTTCGTGGGGATGACGTTGGTGTTCGTGTAAACCTCAGCTTTGAGGAAGCGGTATTCGGCGTTAAGAAGGATATCTCCTATCAGAGAGTTCAGAAGTGTCCCGATTGTAACGGTAGCGGTGCGGCGGCAGGCACGAGCACAAAAACATGTCCCGATTGCGGCGGACGCGGTCAGGTAAACGTAAATCAGAGAACTCCCTTTGGTATGATGCAGTCCACACGCACCTGTGATAAGTGCCGCGGAACTGGTAAGTTTATTGAAACTCCCTGTAAGAATTGCCGTGGCGGCGGATTTGTAAGAGCAACAAAGAAGCTGGCTGTTAATATTCCCGCAGGTATTGACGACGGACAGAGAATCTCCCTTCGCGGTGAGGGTAGTGAGGGCAGAAACGGCGGTATGAGCGGTGACCTTATTATCTCTGTTAACGTTCGTCCCCACGCATTCTACGAGCGCGACGGATATGACGTTTATTGCGACGTTCCTGTAACGTTTGTTGATGCAACTCTCGGCGCAAAGATAAAGATCCCCACTCTCTACGGAGACGAGGAGCTTGAAATTCCCGAGGGAACACAGACGGGAACTACCTTTACACTCAGAGGCCGCGGTATTCAGGTGGTCAACTCCAAGCAGAAGGGCAATATGTATATCAACATAAACGTTGAGGTTCCTAAGGGTCTCAATCATAAGCAGAAGGAAATTCTCCGTCAGTTTGACGAGGCCTGCGGTAGAAATAACCACGCTAAAAAAGATAGCTTTATGAAAAAATTCTTTAAGAAGGATTGACGATAATGGATAGCTGGATTCAGATTAAGGCAACCGCCGATAATAAATACTTAAACGACCTTTGTGCCGTAATGGGAATGGTTGATAACTCGCTTATGATCGAGGACTATTCCGACGTTGAGAGAGATCTTGACGGCGTATACGGTGATCTTATAGACGAGGAGCTTCTTGCTCGCGACAGAACAGTTGCATCTGTTTCTGTATTCATTGCGGCAGAGAAGAGCCCTGCAGAGTCTGAGGGTTTCATCCGTCAGCGCTTTGCAGACCTTGGCGTTCCCGCAACAGTTGAGTGCGTGGGCGTAAACGAGGAGGACTGGGCAGACTCCTGGAAGCAGTATTATAAGCCCATTAAAACAGGTAACAGAATCGTTATCGTTCCCGTTTGGGAGAAGTACGAAAAAAGCGAGGAAGAGCTTGTTGTGCTTATGGACCCCGGTATGGCTTTCGGTACAGGAACTCACGAAACAACCCGTCTTTGCGCTGCTCTTCTTGAAAAGTATATCACAGAGGGCGACAAGATGCTTGACGTAGGCTGTGGTAGCGGTATTCTTGCAATCTGCGCGGCTAAGCTTGGCGCAGGAGATTGCTTTGCTTGCGATATCGACCCCGTTTCTGTTCGTATTGCTAACGAAAACGCTGAGATCAATGAAACTCCCAACGTAAAGGCTGAGGTTTCCGATCTTCTTCGTCAGGTGCCTAAGATCGAAGGCGGATATGATATCTGCTGCGCAAATATCGTAGCTGACGTTATTATCAGAATGGCTCCCGACGTTTCCGCATATCTTGCAGACGATGCATATCTCATCGTTTCCGGTATCATCACAGAGCGTGCTGAAGAGGTTGTTTCCGCTCTTGATGCGGCAGGTCTTAAGCTCCACGATGAGCTCCGCGAAAACGGCTGGTTCGCAGGCGTTGTAGTTAAAAAGTAAATACAATATGTTTGAGCGAGAAAGCCCGGAGGGAACTTTTTGAGGAAAAGTTCCCCCTGGACCCCCTCAAAACCTCTTTGCAAAAGATAAAATCCCGTACCCATAAAATGGGTACGGGATTTTATTTTCTACGAAAAAAGGTTTGGGGAGGGTTCGGGAGGGACCTTTCCTTAAAAGGTCCTCCCGAGTATCCTTGTCCAAACATATTGTATTATACTTTTTAATTAAAGCAGAGCTGCTTTGATATCTTCGGCGATATCTGTCTTTTCCCAAGCGATGTTGAGATCTTCACGGCCCATATGACCGTAAGCTGCAAGCTGCTTGTAGATGGGGCTACGGAGGTTGAAGCGGCTGATGATAGATGCGGGACGCATATCAACGTTAGCGCTGATGTAGTCAGCGATAGCGGACTCGGAAACCTTACCTGTGCCGAATGTATCGATCATGAGAGAAACGGGCTGAGCAACGCCGATAGCGTATGCAAGCTGAACCTCGCACTTGGAAGCAACGCCGGAAGCAACGATGTTCTTTGCGATGTAACGAGCCATATAAGCTGCGCTGCGGTCAACCTTTGTGGGGTCCTTACCGGAGAAAGCGCCGCCGCCGTGGCGAGCGTATCCGCCGTATGTGTCAACGATGATCTTTCTGCCTGTAAGGCCTGTGTCGCCTGCGGGACCGCCGATAACGAAACGGCCTGTGGGGTTAACGTGGATGATAGTTTCGTCGTCCATCATATAGCCTGCGATAGGAAGAATAACGTGCTTCTTGATATCTTCTCTGATCTGCTCGAGAGTAACCTCGGAGTCATGCTGAGTGGAAACAACAACTGTGTCAACGCGAACGGGCTTGTCACCGTCGTATTCAACAGTAACCTGAGTTTTACCGTCGGGACGGAGGTATGTGAGAGTGCCGTTCTTTCTAACCTCGGTAAGAAGCATAGCCATCTTGTGAGCAAGGGAGATGGGGAGGGGCATAAGCTCGGGAGTTTCGTCGCAAGCAAAGCCGAACATCATACCCTGGTCGCCGGCGCCTGTGTCAGCGTCTGTTTCTCCGGCCTTTGCTTCAGCGGAAAGGTCAACGCCCATTGCGATGTCGGGGCTCTGCTCGTGGATAGAGCTGAGAACGCCGCAAGTGTCGCAGTCAAAGCCGTATTTAGCGCGGTCGTATCCGATCTCACGAACTGTTTCGCGAACGATAGTGGGGATATCAACGTAAGCTGTTGTTGTGATCTCGCCCATAACGTTTACAAGGCCTGTTGTAGCAAATGTTTCGCAAGCAACTCTTGCTGCGGGGTCCTCTGCAAGGATCGCATCAAGAACCGCGTCGGAGATCTTATCGCAGATTTTATCGGGATGTCCTTCTGTTACGGACTCAGATGTAAAAAGCTTTTTCATTTTTTGTCACCTTTCTTAAGCTTGTATTTCTTCAATGTATTAAGATTAATATTTATCTTCTTTTTAGGGGGCTCGGGAGCAGGCTCTATATCGTCCTCAATTGTGGGCTCGGGAATGGGAGTATCGCGATCGATAAGAACCAGATGGGGATCCACGATATTTTCAAGAGGCGGATCCGTTTTATAAAACTCTGTGTTAACGGGATTGTTTTTGTGGCGAAGTCTTTTCTCAACGTGCTGTTTAAAGAGAACGTAGAGGATAGCCGTAGCGGGAACTCCGAGAAGCATTCCTGCAAAGCCGAAATAGCCGCCGCAAACGGTGATGGCCACGATGACCCAAAGTGCGCTTGTTCCAATGGAATCGCCCAGGATCTTAGGGCCAATGACGTTTCCGTCAAGCTGCTGGATTATTATAATAATGAGAATAAACCACAGGGCCTTTGAGGGAGATGCGATAAAGATGATAAAGGCACTGGGGATGGCACCGATGAAGGGGCCGAAGAAGGGAATTACGTTTGTGATTCCCACGATTACGGCAACGAGGGGGTAATAGGGGATATTGCATACCAGCAGCACCACGAAGGTGAGCACACCGATGATGATAGAATCAAGTATCTTACCGATGATGAATCCGCCGAAGGTCTTATGTGTAAATCTTGCAAGGCGGATGCAGTTGAGATAATTTTTGCGGTTCAGGAATGCGCTGAGGACCTTCTTAAGCTGAGCAGAGAGCTTTTCCTTTGAGAAAAGGAAATAAACTGCAACGATGATACCGATGAGGCCGTTTGTAACTCCGCCGACAAATTTTCCGCCGTAGTTGATGATATAGTCTGCGCCAACCGAAAGAACGGAATAGGAATAAGTCAGAAGCTTTTCGAAGCTGAAGGAGATATCGTATGCGTTAAGCAGCGCCGTCAGATTGTTGTACTGAGTGCCGAGGAGAGCATCGGAGTGCTCCTTAACGAAGCTGTCTGCGAAGGTCTGCAGATTTTTGATATAGTTATTAAGCTGGCTTCCAAGTTCCTCGTAGCTTGCGATGAGCTGGGGGATAACTGCGTAGAGGACAACTGCGATAAGCGCGGCTCCCGTCAGCATAGCCAAACTGAGAGAAAGAGCTCTTCTTGTTTTGTGCATATCCCTTTCCGCCTTCTTGAAGGCAAAGAACTTTTTTTCATAGAAGACCATTATGGGATTGCAAAGATATGCTATAATAAAGCCATAGGTGAACGGAGAGAAAACTCTCGCTGTTTTGGAGAGAAATCCGAGCACCTGTCTGAAGTTTACAAGGGCGAATATCACTATGGCGCAAGCGCAAACTGTCAGAAACGTATAGAAGGCAAGAGAAGCATATTTTTCGTTTCTTTTAAAATTCATTATGGCCTCCTTAGATTCCATAGCTTTACATACTAATTTTATACTACTTGGGGCAAAAGGTCAAGGGTGCAGAATAAATAAATTTGTTCATAATTAGGAGGAAATTGTGAACAGAATTGTTAATAAGAAAATATAAGTAATTAACAAGTTTAAGGCTATATTTGGCTATTTTGTATGCAAAAGCGCGAAATAATTGGTGTAAATCAACAACCTGCAGAAAAAACGGCGAGTTTTGGAAATAAATTTGTTATATTTTGTTCATAAAATATGCTACATTTTTCTATAAACCATGCTATAATATATTAAAGAATAATTGTGGGGAAGAGTTTCTCTTTCCGACGGTTCCCCGTGTGAGCACGGAAAAATATTCAAGGAGGATGGTGTCGCATTTCATTGCGGCTCCCAAGAACAATGTTAGAAAGAATTTGGGAATATCTGTCGCGTAACGTAAA
This sequence comes from Candidatus Avispirillum sp., assembly GCA_045632025.1. Lineage (GTDB taxonomy): Bacteria > Bacillota > Clostridia > Oscillospirales > CAG-272 > Avispirillum. The sequence continues at coordinate 6,228 of JAZQVW010000146.1, forward strand.
AATCGCGTGGAAGAGCGTGTTCTTCAACTTCAAGCAGTACTGCTGTTTCTTTGCTGCTATCTTCATTATTCAGCTTCTCTTCGGTATGATGGCGATCTCCGCTATCAACAACAACTCTGTTGAATATCAGCAGATCAAGCAGGAGCAGAAACTGGAGCTTGACGAGGTTGACGAAGAGACCGGCGAAAAGATCAAGGTCGACTATCACTACGAGATTCACAATCTCACACTTTCTCAGTACACATTCCTTTCCAAGTATAAGGGACAGAACGGTGTATTTGATGAACAGAAGCAGCTCTACGTAATCGTTGATACAGAGCAGCGAATCAATGAGTTTGATAATAAAGAAGTTTACGACGTTTATATCCGCTTCGGTAAAGAAAAGAATCTTGAAGATTCCGCTATGGTAACAAAGTACTATAACGACTTCAAGAAGAATTACATAAACGTTCTTGCAAACCTTGAAGACGATGACGTAAGCTTCGAGACAAAGACAACAATGCTTCTTGATTATAACCAGAGAGTTGCGGCAAACAACGCTACGTTCTGGATGATCACAGCAGTTCTTCTTGTTCTGTCTATATTCCTTCTCACAGCTATATACAACATCAGAATGAACCAGTATAAGTTCACATACGGTGTATACATGACGTTCGGTGCAGACTTCAAGATGCTGTTCGGTACAGCGTTCTGGGAGTTGTTCGTAGTAATGCTCGTAATGTTCGTGCCTGCAGTGCTTGCGTCCACTCTGATCGTATATCTCATCTATGCGCCCTCCGGATTTGCATTCACATTCAATGCAATCATCTTCCTTGGCGTATTCCTCTTCAGCTTGGTAGTTGTAGCAGTTTCTGTAGTAATGCCTATGCGACTCACAAGTATGCGTCAGCCTATGGCACTTATCATCACAGAGGACAACTCCAACCTTATTACATCCCCCAGAAAGAGCTTTAACCTTCTCGGTAAGAAGTTCCCCCTCCAGTACGAGCTTTACTCCATCTGGAGATTCAGAAAGTACAACATCCAGCTGCTTTCTTCCGCTATCGCATTCTGTGCTCTCTTTATCTGCGGTCTGTATCTTTCCAATATCTATACAACCGACATTGAGTATCCCCGTCCTCAGTATCAGATGACAATCGACCACGAGAACTCCTACCTCGGCTACGATAAGATTCTCAGTGACGATATTCAGAGAGTAAACGAAGCATTCCTTGAAAAGTATCCCGAGTACAAGGAAGTTGAAGGCTTCAAGGCTATCACAGGCGTTGAAACAACAGGTAACGCAAAGCCCGTTGCAGAAGACCTTGACCTTAAGCAGAGCCCTGTAACAGAGGCAAGATATATCAACTCCTTTATGCTTGTAAACGCAAAGGACGTTAAGCTTGGTGCAACAGGTCCCTTCGTATATGACGATAAGGATGCATATTCTCCCTATTACGGAAGCGGAAGCCTTAAGGTAACAAACGAGGTTCTCTATAAGGCAGTTGACCCCGATAACGCAGGCGACCTTCTCGCATTCCTTGAGCAGTATGACGTTGAGGGCGATCCCAGTCAGATCCTCAAGAGCGATAAGAACACACAGTACGTTATCGTTGGTGACTCCACATCCAATATCAAGAGCTATAAGTTCGACGTTGGCGACACAATTGCTCTCAGTACATACGTGAGCCAGGTTACATCTGTTGACTCTAACCTCACAGGTAAGAACCTGCTTCGCCGCCAGATCAAGAACTATGAATATTCCTACACAGAATTCGTAGTATGCGCAGTTATCAAGGACATCCCCTCCGGTAGTGTTCCTGTATATATGCTCAACGATGCATATCTCAAGGTAACAGGAAGAGATCCTATGGCAACACAGCTCAATATCTACACAGATCCTGATCTCACAATCGAACAGACAAGATTTATCGCGTCCGAGCTCCGTGACATTCCCACAGAGAGCGGCGATGCTAAGATCGGTTCCGTTAAGGTAATCGACCTTGAGCAGAATGCTGAAAATGCTATCACAGAAGATAAGCATTACAGCCAGCTTTACATTGTAATCTCAGTTCTTATTCTTTGCATTTCACCTATCATCTGGTTCTTCTCTCAGACAAACTACTATTTCAAGAGAGAGAAAGAGTTCAATATCATTCAGTCTATGGGTGCAACTGAAAGCGACGTACGCACAATCTACCTGCTTGGTGGTTTGAGTATGGCTATTATGTCATTTATCGTAAGTATCCTGCTCAGCTACGTAGCAAGCTACGCAATGTTCTACGTATATAATGTTGTAGTACCTAACTTCACATATGAATATGTAAGATACACATTCTATATGCCTTGGTACGCACTTGTAATTGCCGTAGTAATGTCCGTTGCATGCGGATTCCTCTCCGTATACATTCCCTTTAAGAGCTACTTCAAGCATAGATATGCTATCCAGAACGTAGTTCGTGACGACGACTAATCGGAATAACCGAATATAACTAAATGATTGTGCGGATATCCGCAACAGAAAGGATCAACAAATGGCAAGAAAAGAAATTGAATATATGCTTCAGACCGAAAATGTTATTAAGCAGTATAGACAGTCTGAATCCGTTATCACAGCAGTAAACCGTGCTAACATTAAGATCGAAAAGGGCGAGTTCGTAGCTATCATCGGTTCCTCCGGTTCCGGTAAGTCCACATTCCTCCACATTTGTGCAGGTCTTGACAAGGCTAACGCAGGCCGTATCCTTATCGACAATGAAGAGATCACAAAGATGGGTCCCGATGAGCTTGGTAAGTTCAGAGGCGAAAAGATGGGCTTCATTTACCAGAAGCATAACCTCGTTCCTCAGTTCACAGCTCTTGAAAACATCCTCCTTCCCACAGTAATGTGTAACAAGGCAGATGCTTCCTATCAGGAATCTCTCCGTGAGCTTGTAGAGTGCCTCGGTCTTTCCGAGCGTCTCCACCACCTCCCCAGCGAGCTTTCCGGTGGTCAGTGTCAGAGAGTTGCTATCGCTCGTGCGCTTATCAACAATCCTCAGATGCTGTTTGCAGACGAGCCTACAGGTAACCTTGACCGTAAGAACGCAGACGAAGTTCTCAGCCTTCTTCTCAAGATCAGAGAAACAAGAGGCCAGACACTTCTCATGGTTACTCACGACCTTGCAATCGCAGACAAGGCAGACAGAATCTTCCGTATGGATAACGGTATTCTCCGTCTTGAGCGCGACTACATCGGCGGCAACAAGAAGACAGTTGATACATATTAATCAAATAAAAAAGGCACCGAAATCGGTGCCTTTTTTGTTTTGATTTTATATATGAACACTGTTTTGGCAAAAACCTAAAACCATACAAAGACTCAACAGGGATAATAGATAGGTTATTTGATATAATATTATACAGGAAAATAAGGTGTACTATATTAATATAAAATGTAGTAAAATGATGGATAACGTCTTAAAAATATGTAAAAACAATGGCACTTATTCATAAAAACATTGACAGTTGTTTGGAAAATATGCTATACTGAATTAGTATGTTGGATAAGTGTGTAATTTAGACATATTGAAAGGGAGAATAATATGAGTAACTTTGTTTTGTTAACTGATTCATCCTGCGACCTCACACCTGAGCTTGTAGAGGAGCTTAACGTAGACGTAGTACCCCTCACAGTATCTGTTGACGGCGGCGAGTATATTCCCGGTAATGAATTGAATATTAAGGATTTCTATAACAGTCTTCGCGAGGGTAAAACTGCAACAACATCTGCAATTAACCTTGACGGTGCTCTCAATGCAATGGAAAAGCACGTAGCTGAAGGTAAGGACGTTCTTTATATAGCATTTTCTTCAGGTCTTTCCAGCACATCACAGACAGGAAAGCTTGCAGCAGAGGAGCTTTCTGAAAAGTATCCCGATAGAAAAATAATCACAGTAGATTCACTTTGCGCATCTCTCGGACAGGGCCTTTTCGTATATTACGCGGCCATGCTTCGTGACGAAGGCAAAACTATCGAAGAGGTTCGCGATTGGCTTGAAGCAAATAAGCTTAGCGTCAGCCATTGGTTCACAGTAGACGACCTTCACCATCTCAAGCGCGGAGGAAGAGTTTCCGCTGCAACAGCAGTGGTTGGCTCAATGCTTTCTATTAAGCCCGTTCTCCACGTTGATAATGAAGGCCATCTTGTAAACGTAGCAAAGGCAAGAGGCAGAAAGCCCTCTATCCAGGCGCTTGCTGCAAAGATCGCAGAAACAGGCAAGGGCGACCTTTCCGATCAGGTGATCTTCATCAGCCACGGTGACTGCCTTGAGGACGCAAACTATCTTGCAGATATTATCCGCGAAAAATATAATCCCAAGAGAATTGAAATTGGATACGTAGGAGCAGTTATCGGAGCTCATGCAGGCCCCGGCGTTCTTGCGCTCTTCTTCCTCGGCGACGAGAGATAAGCAGGATATAAAACAAAATTTGATTTTCAAAAGGTAGCAGATATGATTATTAACGGTAATATGTATCGCGAAATGGTGATAAGCGCAGCTTGTTCACTTGAAAACAATAAAGAAACTGTCAATAACCTTAACGTATTTCCCGTTCCCGATGGAGATACAGGTATCAATATGAGCCTTACAATGAGCGGCGTTCGAGGCGACTTCAAGAATTTTGAAGGCACCCTTGGGGAAACTGCTCAGAAGGCGGCAAACCTTATGCTTCGCGGCGCAAGAGGTAACTCCGGCGTTATCCTTTCTCTTTTCTTCCGCGGCATTGGTAAGGCTTGGGCTAAAAATGAGGAAGCGGATATGGAAGACGTTGTCCGCGGTATCAAGAAAGGCGTTTCTGAGGCCTATAAGGCTGTTATGAACCCCACAGAAGGTACAATCCTCACAGTAATGAGAGTTATGGGCGAAACAGCTGAAGAGGCTCTTAATAACGGTGTTATCACCGATATGAATGCTCTCTTTGCATTTATGCTCACAGCTGCAAAGGAAACCCTTGATAAAACTCCCGAAATGCTTCCCGTGCTTAAGCAGGCAGGCGTAGTAGACTCTGGTGGATACGGCTTCGTGACAGCTCTTGAGGGTATGGTTGCGGCAATAGATGGTAACCCCATCACAGCAGTTGCAGCAGCAGGCGCAAAGTCATCCTCCGCAAACTTCGAATCCTTTAATACAGAGGATATCAAGTTCGCTTATTGCACAGAGTGTATCGTAACAAAGAGCGAGAAGTATCAGGGCGAGGAAACAGCAAGCGCGCTTCATAAATATATCGGCGGAATGGGCGATAGCGTTGTTTTCGTTGACGATAGCGAGATCATCAAGCTCCACGTTCATACAAACGAGCCCGGTATGGTTATCACAGAGGCTCTTAAGTATGGCTCTCTTTATACAGTAAAGATCGAGAATATGAAGGAGCAGCATTCCAACCTTTCCGAGGGTGCAGAGGAGTCTCCCGTAGAGGAAGCTCCCAAGGGTCCCGTTGAGATCACAAAGAAATATGGCTTCGTTTCCGTTTCTGCAGGCGAAGGCTTTGAGGCTCTCTTTAACGACCTTGGCGCTGACGTTGTTGTAACAGGCGGTCAGACAATGAACCCCAGCACAGAGGATATCCTTTCCGCTGTTGAAGCAACACCTGCTGAGATCGTGTTCGTTCTTCCCAATAATAAGAACATTATTATGGTAAGCGAGCAGGCTGCAAAGGTTGCAGAGGGCAGAGAGGTAGTCGTTCTCAAAACAGTTTCCGTTCCCGAAGGTGTTTCCGCAATGCTTGCATTCGATCCCGAGGCTGATAAGGACGCAAACGTTGCCGCTATGACAGAAATGGTTAGTATGGTAACAACTCTCAGCGTAACATATGCTGTAAGAGATACAGAGATCGACGGCACAGAGATCCACGAGGGCGAAACTCTCGGTCTTCTCAACGGCAAGATCAAGTGCTGTAACTATAACAGAAAGACCTGTATCAAGGAGCTCGCTAATTATATCGAAAACGAGGATGCAGTTGCAGTCACAGTATACTACGGCGAGGATGCTGATGAGGATCAGGCAGGAGATATCGTTGAGATATTCCAGGCTAAGTATCCTGATGCAGAGGTTATGGCTATCTGTGGCGGCCAGCCCGTATATAGCTACGTAATTTCCGTAGAATAATATAGCATAAAAGCACTCCCTTGGGAGTGCTTTTTTCGTTGACATATAGGGGCGTGAGTGCTACAATTAAGTAAAGTAAAATGCGCGAGGTGCAGTATGAGCAATATCAAAGAAATGTACGATATTTTGGAAAATATAATGGCAATAGATAGCCCCATCGGATATACGAAAAAGGCCGAGGACTACGTGTTTAATTATCTCACAGAGCTTGGCTATGAGCCTCAGCGCTGTAAGGTTGGCGGTGTTTATTGCACTATCTCAGAGGGCGACGGAGAGAACCTTATTTTAACCGCACATATGGACACTCTGGGCGCAATGGTCAAGGAAATAAACGGCTGTGGCCGCCTTAATATAACTCCTCTTGGAGCGCTTAACGCAAATAACGTGGAATGCGAAAACTGTAAGGTGTATACAAGAGACGGCAGAGTGTATACGGGAACAGTTCAGCTGAAAAACGCCTCCACCCACGTTAATAAGTCTTATGATGAAACAAAGAGAAGCTTTGACAGCGTTGAGGTGGTGCTTGATTACGTTGTAAACAGTAAGGAAGACGTTCAGAGTATGGGAATCGACGTTGGAGATATCGTTGCAGTTGATCCCAGACTTGTAATAACAGAAACAGGATATATAAAGAGCCGCTTTCTTGACGATAAGGCAGGAGCGGCAGTGCTTCTCTATCTTGCAAAGAAGATGAAGAGCCTTAAAACAGATAAGACCATATCTCTCCATTTCTCCGCAAACGAGGAAATGGGATTTGGTGCGTCAGCCCTTGTAAATAAGAACGCAGATACACTTCTTGCAATCGATATGGGCTGCGTTGGCGACGGGCTGAACGGCTCCGAGCAGAAGGTCTCCATCTGCGCAAAGGATAGCTGCGCTCCTTATAATTACGAAATGGTTTCTAAGCTTATTTCCATCTGTAAGGCAGAGAATATCGACTATGCAGTTGATATCTATCCTGCATACGGCTCAGATGCGGAGGCGGCAATCAGAGCAGGTCTTGATACAAGATTTGCGCTTATCGGTATGGGCGTTTATGCATCCCACGGCTATGAAAGAACTCATAAGGACGGCATGGAAGGAACCTGGTCCCTCCTTAAAGCGTATATAGAAGAATAATATGAAAGCCTTCTCCATTTGGGGAAGGCTTTTTGAATTGTTGATTAATTAAGCCTCCCCTTGTTTAGGGGAGGTGGCACAGCGTTAGCTGTGACGAAAGGGTAGAATCTTTAAAACAATCATACATTTAAGTGAGGACTCAAATGGAACGGGACGTCGGGGCGCCTTCCCCTACCGAGTTTTTAAACTCAACATACATTTCTAACGGGCGTTCAAAGAACGCCCCTACGAGGAAGAGGAGATTGCATGTTGAACCCGTAGGGGCGAACTGTGTTCGCCCGTTTTAAAGTCAATTATACATTTTGATTGTATTACAAGCGGACGACCAATGGTCGCCACTTCAATTAAAGCGAACTTTGCCAGCTATCCCGACCTACGCTATTAAACCACCACTCGTCAAGTCCATA
>JAZQVW010000147.1:0-6219 GCA_045632025.1 Candidatus Avispirillum sp.
AAGGGCGAGGAAGCTAAGATAACAGACGATATGCTCGGCAAAAACAAGGTGTTCTTCCTTCCCTATCTTATGGGCGAGCGAAGCCCCATTAACGATACTGATGCAAGAGCCACCTTCGTTGGAATGTCTATGGACACAACGAGAGCGCAGATGACTCAGGCTATGCTTGAGGGTGTTGCCTTTGCTATCCGCGATTCCTTTGAGGTTGCAAAGTCTCTGGGTATTGAGATAAACCGCAGTAATATCTGCGGAGGCGGAAGCAAATCTCCCCTTTGGAAAAAGATCTTTGCAAACGTTCTTGGTATTCCCCTCGATATTATCAAAACTGAAGAAGGCCCCGGATACGGCGGAGCAATTCTCGCAATGGTTGCCTGCGGAGCTTACGGCAGCGTAAGAGAGGCGGCAGATGCGCTTGTTTCCACAGTTTCAACCATCGAGCCCGATCCCACACTCACAAAGCTCTACGAGGAGCGCTATCAGCAGTATAGACGTATCTATCCTGCAACGAAACAGCTTTTTAAGGATCTTAGATAGCCTTCGCCTTTCGGCGCAGCCGAAGGGAGAAGGGGGACCACGGCAGGGTTCCCTGAAATGAGCGAAGCGAATTTTAGGGGTTCGTGCGATAGTGGTGGATGAGGGTCTATTAACTATGGCTTTCAAAACCGTTTAATAAAGTGGTCTTTAAAGTAAAAGTTTAATAAATATATGAAAAACGAAAAAAGCAAGATCTTAAAGCCCTTATCCCAGGACCTCAGAAAAAATATGACCAAAGAAGAAAAACATCTTTGGTATGACTTTTTGAGAAAGCTTCCCGTAAACGTAAAAAGACAAATGATGATAGATGACTTTATCGTTGACTTTTACATTGGAAGCGCTAAAATAGTCATCGAAATAGACGGAAGACAACATCTGATGCCCGAAAACAAGCAATCCGATATGGAAAGAGATGAAAAGCTTGCCAAACTTGGCATTTCTGTTTTAAGGTATTCAAATGAAAGCATTAATAATAACTTTTATGCCGTATGCAGTGATATATTAAAAAAACTAAGTATAACCGCAAACGAATTAAAAAAATAAGGTAACCCTCATCCACCGCTCCGCGGTCCCCCTTCTCCCTTCAACTCCGTTGAAAGGCGAAGGCTTAGTATGAGGTCTCCCTTCCCCCATAAATGTGGGAAGGCTAAATAAAATATAATTGGAGGATTAAATATATGATCAACAACATTCCCAACGTTAAGCTTGGCGTTATCGCAGTTTCCCGTTCCTGCTTCCCCGCGGCTCTCTCCGAGAGAAGAAGAGCGGCTCTTGTGGCAGCTTACGGCGAAGGCCTTTACGAATGCAAGGTTACAGTTGAAAACGAGCTCCACGCAAAGGCTGCAGTTGAAGATATCAAGGCTGCAGGCGTAAACGCTCTCGTTGTTTTCCTTGGCAACTTCGGTCCCGAAACACCTGAAACACTTATTGCAGAGTGGTTTGACGGCCCCATTATGTACGTTGCGGCAGCTGAAGGCGACGGCGACCTTCACGACGGACGCGGAGACGCTTACTGCGGTATGCTTAACTGCTCCTATAACCTGAGACTTCGCAAGAAGGCTGCTTACATCCCCGAATATCCCGTTGGCACAGCAGCTGAGCTTGCTGAAAAGGTTCGCGAATTCGAGCCTATCGCTCGCGCTATCCTCGGTCTTAAGGGTCTTAAGCTTATCACCTTCGGTCCCCGTCCCGACGACTTCCTTGCTTGTAACGGCCCCATCAAGGCTCTTTACGACCTTGGCGTTGCAGTTGAGGAAAACTCTGAATTGGACCTTCTCGTTGCTTACAACAAGCACGCAGGCGATGAAAGAATCCCCGCAAAGGTTGCTGAAATGGCGGCAGAGCTTCCCAGCGACAACAAATACGCAGGTATCCTTCCCCGTCTCGCACAGTATGAGCTGACTCTCCTTGACTGGGCGGCAGAGCATAAGGGCGCAAGAGACTACGTTGCATTTGCAAACAAGTGCTGGCCTGCTTTCCAGACAGAGTTCAAGTTCGTTCCCTGCTACGTAAATAGCCGCCTTGCCGCACAGGGCATCCCCGTTTCCTGCGAGGTTGATATCTACGGCGCGCTTTCCGAATATATCGGCGTTTGCATCTCCGGTCAGCCTACAACTCTCCTTGATATCAACAACACAGTTCCCTCTTCTATCTTTGAAAAGGCTATCAAGGGCAGATACAACGCTCGCCTCACAGAAACCTTCATGGGCTTCCATTGCGGAAACACAAGCACATGCCTCTTAAAGGACCCCCATATGGGCTATCAGCTCATTATGAAGCGCGACCTTGAGCCTGAGCTTCCCGAGCCCGATATCACACGCGGTACTATGGAAGGTAACATCAAGCCCGGCGATATCACGTTCTTCCGCCTCCAGTCTGATGCAGACACAAGCCTTAAGGCATACATTGCGCAGGGCGCAGTTCTTGACGTTGATTGCGAAAGCTTCGGCTCCATCGGTACGTTCGCTATTCCCGAAATGGACCGCTTCTATCGCCACGTTCTTATCGAAAAGGGCTATCCCCACCACGGTGCAGTTGCATTCGGCCACTACGGCAAGCAGATCTTCGAGGTGTTCAAGTATCTCGGCATCGCTGATATCAGCTACAACCAGCCTAAGTCCATCCCCTATCCCAAGGAAAATCCCTTCGCGTAAATTACATAACAAAAAGCCTGATGCAAATTGCATCAGGCTTTTTTAGTGTTATTACTTACGCTTTGCAAAAGCAAAGAAGCGCTGACCAAAATAATTGATCAATGTGTAAAGACCCATACCGAAAATCTTTGTTAAGCGCTCCTGCCAGATGAGAGGAATGGATGTATAACCGAGGATCCATCCTGCTACAGGCTGAGCGATAGAATATGCTAAAACGTAGCAAACTGCAACGCTGATAGCAAACTTAACGGCAGATTTCCAAACGTTTTCTTCACTCTTGAAGGTGAAATATCTGTTAAGGAAAAAGCTTACTATTGCTCCTGCAACGTATGCTATGGATGTGGACAACCAATAACCAAGGCCCTCCAGAACAAACATCAGCACCATAGAAAGCAAAGTGTTCAGAACACCAACGAGCAAGAACTTTATAAAGCTTTTATTGAAAATATCAGTTATTTTCATCGTCAAGCACCGTTCTTATAATAAACTTGGGGCGGGACTTTGTTTCAAGATATGTCTTTCCGATATATTCGCCGATGATACCGAGAGAGATCATAATAAGACCGCCAATTGCCCAAACAGAGCATACAACGCTTGTCCATCCTGAAACTGTTGCATCCATGATCCAACGGATAATGGAATATATGATCATTGCAATGCTTACAAAGAAAATTGTAAAGCCAACGCTTGTAATAAGCTTGATAGGCTTAGAGCTGAGAGATGTTATACCTTCCCAAGCAAATGCAAGCATCTTCTTAAGAGGATATTTACTTTCGCCTGCAAATCTCTCCTCGCGCTCATAATATACTATGTCGGACTTATAGCCGATCATAGGAACGATTCCGCGCAGGAACAGGTTAACCTCGCCGAAGCTATCAAGTCCTTCAAGCGCACGACGGGACATAAGACGGTAGTCAGCATGGTTAAACACTGTGTCAGCACCCATGAACTTCATAACCTTATAGAAGCCCTCAGCAGTTACTCTCTTAAAGAATGTATCCTTCTTTCTCTTGGAACGAACGCCGTAAACAACGTCGCAACCCTCGTAGTACTTATCGAGCATTGCGTCAACTGCCTCGATATCATCCTGAAGGTCTGCGTCCATGGAAATGGAAACGTCAGCGCGATCCTTAGCAGTCATAAGACCTGCAAGAAGCGCGTTCTGGTGGCCACGGTTTCTGCTGAGATCAACTCCTGAGAAAATGGGGCAGGATGCGTGAAGCTCTTCGATAAGCTGCCATGTTTTATCCTTAGAACCATCGTTTACAAAAAGAATACGGCTCTTAGGGCTAACCTTTTCTGTTTCGATCAGCTTTTCCATCTTAAGCTTCAGGCGCTTTGCTGTTTCGGGTAATACCTCTTCTTCGTTGTAGCAAGGAACTACGATGTAAAGAATATCTGTCATAATATGCCTTCCTTTTCGTTAGTTTCAGTTGTATTTTTATTGTAAGCTTTAAGCTTTTTCACTGTTTCGGAAATTGCAAAAATTCCTGTTGCTGCCAGGATCAGCGTGCTTATCTGAACGTGATAAATATATCTGGGCTGAACCTCGATCAAAAGATAAACGCCAAAGGTTACGAAAACCTGATTTAATATGAGGAGTATCTTTGAATCATAGTCGTTGCTCTTGATATACTTTGTAACACCAACGATAACGAGAAGATAAACGATTATCATTATCCAAGCGTTAATATTGTTCAAATCAATTATGTTATCAGTGATAGCAAATGTTTTTCCAAAAATAGTCAGACCTGTTTTATAGAATGCTCCGAATGACCATCCCAGGCTGGTACCAACCCAGAACGTAGCGATCTTATCCTTGAACAGGGCAAGAAGGTCCTTGATAGGCACAAAGATTCTGCTCTTAACAAGGTCTACTGCAGCATCGTTATTGAGATAGATCGAATCCGCATCGGAATAAGTTCCGCCTGTTTCGTGGTTGAATCCAAGAACGAACTTCCACATAGGATCGTTATTTACCAATCCATCAGGTGCAATACCTGAAACGATAAACAAGAAATTGATCGCCTTTGAAAGTGCGAAATATGTAACCACAAGAATTGCGAGATTTATAAGGTTTTCCTTAAAATTATCTTTTTTAATTGTAAGAACGAGGAATATCGCAGTTGAAACGAAAGGAATGATACTTTCGGGACGCATAACGTTTGCGATAACCAAAAGAACTGCGAATATAAGATACTTTACGTGAGTGTTGAGCTTGATCTTCTTTGCAATCAGAATGTAAATACCCAAGTATATAAGGAATGATGATACAAACTGATTGGACAAAATAGAGGTGTATGCAATGGTGAAGGGCATACAACAATAGATCAAAGAAGCTGTCTGAGCTGCTTTCTTGCTGACAAACTCTTTTGAAATAAGATATATCAGCACAGTTGTTCCTGCACCGAGCAAACAGTTAAGAAGCTTTAAGATAAGAATATCGTTCCATATTCTGAGGAAAATAGTCTGGAAGAAAACGTAGCCAAGCTGATATGCCCAAAGTTGGAAATAAGGCTTATCCAAGTATGAATAATCGCCCACCATCATTTTCTCTGATGCATCGAGGAGCATCCAGAAGTCGGACTCAGCAGGGGTCGGAACAAGCAATACCATTATCAATCGCAATACGACTGCAAAAATAAATATTGCCAATGCAAATTTAGGAATTTCCTTTATCTGAGTTGCTAACAGAACAATAGCCATATAGATCAAGGCTACAAACAAACCCTCAGAGAGAAGGTTGAGCGGTATACTGATAAAAAACAACAAAAATACAGATATCCAGAGCCTTTTTAAATCATTTTTTTTCAAAATATCTTTCATACTATTAAAAATGCTCCCCCTTTTACAATATATTACAATAATTATATCACTCTAATAATTAAAAGTCAATAAAATCAACAAACTATGCGGTAATGATACACGGCAAAGAGTGATAATATCCAAGTCGCGGACGAACAAATAAGTACTAAGCGAAAGCCTGGTTCTTTTTTGTTATATAAGCATTAAAGCTGACTTTTAGGAGTTATTCAGCAATGGAGGTTTCGCCGAAATTCATTTCGGCGCTCTACGTGAAATTTTCGCTGTTAAAAAAATCACGGCAAAGCCGTGTATATCATCAATTCCGTAGGAATTGTATTTCATCAAGACGAAGTCTTTAGACGAGTCTTGTATATCATCATTGCGAAAGTTTTTTGATACACGCTAACGCGTGATGATATACAGTCCTGACGGACTGATGAGATACAACGATAGCAACGCTATCGTTGATGATATGCCATTGCTTTCGCAATGGATAAAAAAACGACTTGCTTTCGCAAGTCGTTTTTTGGTGGGGGAAGATGGATTCGAACCATCGAAGTCACTGACAACAGATTTACAGTCTGCCCCCTTTGGCCGCTCGGGAATTCCCCCTTATTAAGTTGGGATTCCCGTTTCCAGGAATCCCTTGGAGCTGGTGGACGGACTCGAACCCCCGACCTGCTGATTACAAATCAGCTGCTCTACCAACTGAGCTACACCAGCGTTT
>JAZQVW010000148.1:0-17062 GCA_045632025.1 Candidatus Avispirillum sp.
AAGATATCGGAATTGTTCTTGACGAGGTAGGCATTCCCGATTGCCTTAATGCCCATCAGGTTGGCAAAATAATGATGCTTATATATAAGAAATGGGACAGTAAGGTGTATAGCTCCTATATTTCACGATTTAAGCTTCCCGCAAAGAAAAAATTCAAGGAGTATTCAAAAGGAATGAAAATGAAGCTGGGACTTGCCATTGCACTTTCCCACGACCCCAAGCTTCTTATTCTTGATGAGGCAACGGCTGGACTTGATCCCGTTGTGCGAGATGATCTGCTTGATATTTTTGCAGAGTTCACTCGTGATGAAAGCCATTCCATCCTTATTTCCTCCCATATTGTAAGCGACCTTGAAAAGATATGCGATTATATAGCCTTTATTAATAAAGGAAGGCTTATGCTCTCTGAAGACAAGGATGCGCTTTATGAGCAGTACGGTCTGGTGCATCTGTCAAGCGAGGATTTTGCGAAGATAGACGAGAGCGCAGTTAAGGGCAAAAAAATAACTCCCTACGGAGTTGAGGCGATCGTGCGCCGCGATGCTGTTGGAGAGGAAGTAAATATCAGCCCCGTCAGCATTGAAGAGCTGTTCGTATTTATGGTAAAGGAGGAAAGATAAATGCTTGGTCTTATATTAAAGGATATTTATATGGTCTGGAATTATTGTAAGGCAGTGGTAACAGTTTGTATCATATTCCTTGTAAGCTCCTTGTTTGTTGAAGGAAGCCTCTTTTTCACAATATATCCAATTGTAATTTCAGGAATAATTCCTTTCTCTTTATTAGTATATGAAGAAAAGTTCAAATGGGCGCCCTATTGTCAGTCCTTTCCCGTAACGAGAGCCCAGGTGGTAAGCGCCAAATATCTGCTTTCACTCAGCTGCGTTCTGATCGCGATAATTCTTTCCGTTGTGTTTGCCGTAGTCAAGAGCATTGTGGTAAGCGGAGCAGACAGCGTTGATCTGTCGCTTGTTTTTGCAACTCTGCCCATAGCCTTTGTAGGCCCTGCAATAATGCTTCCGTTCGTTTTCAAATATGACGTTGAAAAGGCGCGTCTTGTGTATTACGTGGTGGTAGGCGGAATTTGCGGTCTATCTGCATTTGTCAGCGTTGACGGAGGTAACGTTATAAACGTTTCAGAAGGAGTTACTATCCTTGCAGGAATCGCAATGTTCGTTATTTCCTGGGTAATATCTGTCAGGATATATAAAAATAAGGAATTATAAAGCAAAAAAGCTTCCCGCGCGGGAAGCTTTTTGTTTTACTTCTGAGCTCTCTTTGCAAGAACTTCTGCAATGTCAAATACGAAACGCTTGTCGCAGAAATGGCAAACGGTTTCAATAGGCTCGCCTTCAGCCTCAAGGTCGTTAATATCCTTTTCGGAAAGACCTGCAAGGGCTGTGAGATATTTTTCTCTTGAGCAGGGGCAAACGTAGTCTGTGTCAAACTCGTCGAACATCTGGTATTCGATGCCGTTAAGTGCAACTGCGATGATCTCCTCAGCAGTCATGCCGTCGGCGATCATCTGGGAAACGGAGCCGAAGGTTGCCATATTAGCTTCGATCTTTTCAGCGATAGCCTCGTCTGCGCCGGGGAGGAGCTGAAGAAGGAAGCCGCCTGCGCTTTTGATAGTAAGGTCGTCGTTAACACGAACACCGAGAGCGCAAACTGTGGGAGTCTGCTCGCTTGTTGCGAAATAGCTGCTTACGTCGTCGCCGATCTCACCTGTAACCAGGGGACACATACCAACGTAGGGCTCAGCCATTCCCATATCCTTGATGATAACAAGTCGTCCGTCAACGCCGACAGCTCCGCCAACGTCAAGCTTGCCGTAGGGGTTAGCAGGAAGCTCAACTGCGGGATTGTCAACGTATCCGCGAACGTTACCCTTATAGTCGGAAACGCAAACGATAGCACCTGCAGGGCCGTCAGCCTTGATCTGGAAGGTAAGAGTGTTGCCCTTGTCCTTAAGAAGGCTTCCCATAAGGGACGCAGCAGTAAGGCTTCTGCCGAGAACTGCTGTCATTGTCTTTGACGTGTTGTGTATATCTCTTGCTTTCTGAACGATTGCAGTAGAGTCTGTGAATATAATTCTTGCGCTGCCATCAGCTGTGATAGCGCGTGTGATCATAGAAGGCATATTATTCTCCTTTTCTGCCTTCCCTTACGAAGGGAAGGGGGACCGCTTGCGGTGGATGAGATGTACAGCTTGATGCTGAATCACTTTATACAAGCGGGTTGAATTTAAATAAAATAGGGGTCGGAAAAACCGACCCCTATATTATACTATAAAAATTCAATTAGTCAAGAGCAACAACCTTTTTGTTGTAATGACTTTCGAGAGCAGCTGTGGAGAGCTTGTGAGACATTTCTGTTTCCTCGGGAGTGAAGAGACCGAAGGGAACCTTCTCGCCGGAGTATTCAAGCATAAATGCGCCAAGCATCTGCTGCATAGAGTCTGTAAAGCCAAACTCAAAGATAGGACCTGTGATTGTGGGGAGCATGGGCTTGTAGCCGATGATGATTCTGTTCCAGCTCTGCTCCTTGCCCCATGAGGATGTGTAATAGAATGCGTTAGCATCGTCACTAGAGAAGCGAGCGCTGCAGTCCATGCCGTAGATTTCAAAGAACCAGCGGTTTGTGGAGCCGGGGCACATACGCTTTGTTTCGAGGGTCATGGGAATCTCATCGCCCTCTTTATTGAGAGTTGTACAGAAGAGTGTGCAGTTATCAAAGGTGTCACATTCAGCCATACCGCCCTTACCGTCGGGACGCTGCTTAACGATGTTAGAGAAGTGCGCTGTAACAGTCTTGGGGAAGAAGCCAAGGCGGAAGGGAACGTGCTGTGTGTGGATACCGAGGTCGCCGAGACAGCCGTACTCGCCGTTGAACTTAACCATACGCTTCCAGTTGATGGGCTTGTTAACGTCCATATCACTGCAGTGGTTAAAGCCAGCGTGGATCTCAAGGATCTTACCGAACTTGCCTTCGTTGTACCAGTTGATCATTGTCTGCATAGCAGGATAGAAGGGGAACTCGCTGGAGCAGCGAACGAACGCGCCGGGAGTTTCTCTGTAAGCCTGCATAATAGCATCGTTTGCCTTCTTATCGATACCGAAGGGCTTTTCACCGAGAAGGGCCTTGCCGCTCTTGATGATGTCTATATAGAACTGCTCGTGAAGGTTGTGAGGAACTGCGCAGTAGATAGCGTCGATATCCTCTTTGTCAAGAAGCTCCTTGTAATCGGAAACAGAATACTTGATATCGGGGAAGTTCTTGTGGAACCATTCCATCTCCTGGGGAAGAACGGAGCAGATACCTACGATTTCAGGGCGGGGAATATCGCCTGTAAAGTGGCACCAACGTGCAGCTGCAGAAGCAAACTCTCTTGCCATAAGGCCGCAGCCTATAAGACCGAATCTGATTGTTTTCATAGTGTACTCCTTCGGAATTTATTTACATAATAATACAAGTATATTATAGATAAAAAAGCGAAATATGTCAACCGAAAAAAGCAAATTAATCCCTCGGTTTCTTTTCTTTTATAACAACGTCGGACAAAGGGTTGCTTTGCATCGCTTTTTCCATATCGGGATTGCTTACGTGAGTG
This sequence comes from Candidatus Avispirillum sp., assembly GCA_045632025.1. Lineage (GTDB taxonomy): Bacteria > Bacillota > Clostridia > Oscillospirales > CAG-272 > Avispirillum. The sequence goes on from JAZQVW010000148.1 coordinate 3,611, forward strand.
TATATCTGAGTGGTGTTAAGCTGCTCGTGTCCGAGGATATCCTTGAGAACGCGAACGTCCACCTTGCCGGATTGATACATAAGGGTTGCGGCTGTGTGGCGCAGCTTATGGGTTGAATAATTTTTGTTGCCGAGCCCTGCCTCCGTAAGATATTTTTTAACGAGCCATTGAACTGTTTTAACGCTAATGCGCTTGTTCAGTCTGCTGACGAAAAGGGGCTGAGCCGTGTCTGCAGTTGCAGGTCTTACAGCAAGATAATCGGAGAGGGCAGAGCGGCAGGCATCGTTCAGATAGATGATCCTTTCCTTTGAGCCCTTACCCATTACCTTGAGGCTTTCAAGGTCACGGTCGATATCGGGAACGTTTATTCCCACAAGCTCGGAAAGTCGCATTCCACAGTTTAGGAAAAGAGTCAGGATACAGTAATCGCGCTCCTTGTATTTTGATTCGGGGTCGTTTTTAACCACGGTGAGAAGCTCAACGCATTCTTCAACCGTCAGATGCTTGGGAAGCTGCTTTTTCTTTTTAGGTGTTTCGATGTTTATAGCAGGATTTTTATCAAAATACTGCTTCTTTGTAACGAGATATTTATAAAAGCTTTTTATAGCAGAAAGCTTTCTTGCGCGGGAGTTTGCCTCGTTGTCCCTGTCGCTTTTGGTGAAGAAGAGAAACTCATATATATCACTTTCTGAAAGACTCTTGAAAAACTCAAGGTCCAGCTCGGCAATATACATTTTTTTCAAAGTTTCTCCGTCAGTTTCCTCACCGCTTCGCTTTGCAACAAAGTATCTGCAGAAGGTTCGCATATCAAAAAGATATTCAGTAACTGTTTTGGGAGAGCAGCCCTGAACTATCAGCTTATACTGTGCAAAGTCCTGCAAAAGCTTGGGGAAAGCGGAAAGATCCTTTAAATTGATCATCAAAAAACACCTCGAAACATAAAATACCGATTTTATTATACTACAACTATCATATTTTTCTTGACCGATTTGTAAACTTTCATAATATGGTATTGAACTTAAAGTGATATAAATATAAAATATAATTATGAAAAAGTAACGAGAGGTGTACTTGTGTTAAGTGTTTTTCGCAATGAAGGAGCAGTAATCAGAAGACTTATGGGATATCAGTTTGCATCAGCGATCGTTGGTGCAATGCTTTCAACCGCGGCAATGTCGGTAAAGTGGCTCAATTGCCTCACAAGTGTTCTTGCGGTAATGCTCTATTGTTATTTTATTTATACAGCCGTTTGGGATGCGGCGGCAAAGGACAAGCTTAAGGTGGACGGCGGCAGAAAATCAAAGGATATGTCCCTTGGCTTTAAGATCGCCTTCTGCGCAAATCTTCCCAATATCATTCTTGGTGTTCTCGCAGTTATCCTCTGCGCCATCGGAACATTTTCTCAGACAGCTTGGTCAGGAAGCTCTGCAACCATCGTTGTGTTCATTGCCCGTCTCTGGCAGGCAATGTATAACGGAATCATCAATTTCGTGATTCCCGTGGGCCTTGAGGGCTGGGGATTCGTAGCCTCCAATCTTATTTATATCCTTATTTCCGCTCCCGCTATTTTCGTCGGATATATGGCATATTCCATGGGATACAGAAATATAAGAATATTCAAGGTCAATCAGAAGGAAGAAAACTGAATCATTCAAGGGAAGGCTTTTTAGCCTTCCTTTTTTGTTGTCATAAAAGATTGTCCCACACATACTATGGTAATAAAACTGAAATGGTGGGTAAGCTTTATGAGCAGTCAAAAATTCTTTTATTTGGGGTTCACTTTTTTGTCAGCTGTTTTTATTGTTTCGGGAGCGGTAATGGGGCATTTTCTGAATAAGGGATCTCCCGTGCAGCCCGCCTCAGCAGAGGTGCAAAAAGAGTGTATAGTTATAGATGCGGGTCACGGAGGCGAGGACGGAGGATGCGTTTCGGCGGATGGTATCCTTGAAAAGGATTTGAACCTTGAGGTTGCCAAAAGAGTTGCTGAGATGCTGAACTCTATGGGGTATAATACTATACTTACCCGAAGCGAGGATAAAATGCTTTATGATGCGTACGGTGATGATTACGAGGGCAGAAAAAAGACCTATGATCTGAAAAACAGGCTGAAGCTTGCCCGTGAAAACGAAGCGGATATGCTTGTGAGCATACATATGAATAAGTTTCCCGCCGCGCAGTATCACGGTTTGCAGGTGTACTATTCCAAAAACACTCCTGAAAGCGAGCTGATAGCCCGCGATATCCAGAGCTTTTGCAAAGCTTATCTGCAAAAGGATAACGAGCGCGAGATAAAGGCGGCAGGGAGCAACATATATCTGCTAAATCGTGCAGAAATGCCTGCTGTGCTTGTGGAATGCGGATTTTTGTCTAATGCAGAGGAAACAAAAATGCTGTGCGACGACGAATATAAGGGTAAGCTTTGCTTCGTTATCGCCGCGGCCATAATGTCAAGGCTCGAAAGTTGACATAAAGAGAAAAAAGGTGTAAAATATGATGTCAGATAATAAAGAAATTAAAGTAAAGGTTTGCAATGCTTAAAGATCTGTTTTTTAAGAATAAAATAGTATTTGTCCTGAGCTGTATCTGCATAGCCTTTGTCCTTGTGCTTGCGGTCGTTATGGGCGCTATCTATAAGGGAGAGAGCGGCTCTCAGAGCGAAACCGAGCCTCCTTTTTCAGAGATAACCGAGCCCGAGTTTGACGGCTTGCCCGGCGAACAAAGAGTCACGGTCAACAGAGCGTCTATCGACCTTCCCACAGTAAAGGCAGAGCCTGCAGCGCAGGGGAGTGTCGGTCCTGTAGATGCCTCAGCGGTAATGAATAAGATAGGCGATATAAACGGCGTGTGGATCGCGTCTGTATTTAATATAAACTATCCCTCAAGAGCCGATCTTAATAAGACTCAGCTTCAGAGCGAGCTTGATAAGATAGTTGAAACGACCAAAAGGGCAGGACTCAACACTATATTTTTCCAGGTGCGTCCCGAGTCGGATGCGCTGTACCGCTCCGATATATATCCCGTCTCCAAATATATGTCAACTGAAGGAGAGCTTCAGCTTGATGCCCTTGCATATCTGGTCGAGGCGGCTCATAAGGAAAATATAGCAGTTCATGCATGGATAAATCCCGTGAGAGTGACCTCTAAGTCGGGTATTGAAACGGATGATCTTGCAGAAGGAAATCCTGCAAGAGAGCATCCCGAATATGTAGTCAGATACGGCGACGGAAAGCTTTATTACGATCTTGGTATTCCCGAGGTCAGAGAGCTGATATGCCGCGGAGTTGAGGAGATAGTCCGAAATTATGCGGTGGACGGTATCGTGTTCGACGATTATTTCTATCCCTATCCCGTCAGATATACAGACGAGGAAACGGGAGAATCAAGGGCATATGAGTTTGAGGACCGACATACCTATAAGAAGTATAACGAAGAGGGCCTTGATATAGAGGATTGGCGCAGAAATAACGTTAATATGCTTGTTGAGAGCGTGTATGAAACAGTAAAGCAGATAGACGTTTCCTGTATCTTCGGAGTATCTCCCTTTGGCATATGGGAAAACGGCTACGGAGATGAGAGCGGCAGTATGACGAGCGGAACGGAGTCATATTCCGAGCTTTATTGCGACACGCTTGCATGGATAGACGGCGGCTACGTTGACTATATCGCTCCTCAGCTTTATTGGACTCATGAAACCGCATCCGCACCGTACGATCATCTTTGCGATTGGTGGCAGGAAAGAGTTTCGGGAAAAAGAGTGCGTCTTCTTATTTCTCACGGCGCATACAGATATGAAGACGACTGGTTTAACCCCTATGGGATAATGACGTCGCAGATAGAATATGCTTCGCAAAAGCATCACTATAAGGGCAGTCTGTTCTACGGATACGGTGCAATAGCTAAGAATGAAAACGGACTGTTTGATGAATTGTCAGGCATATACGCAGATAAGGAATAATAAAATGCTCGGTGTATCGGTAAATGCAATAGCAGTAATAATAGGAAGCCTTATAGGGCTTATGTTTAAGAAGGGAATACCCGAGAGGATATCCTCCGCCATCACGTCTATTCTTGGAATAGCAGTTTTGTTCGTTGGGATATCAAGCGCAATGGACGGACAGAATATTCTCGTTTCAATAATATCTCTTGCGCTGGGAACGGTTATAGGAACGCTTCTCAACATAGACGGTGCATTCGGACGTCTTGGCCTTTGGGTCGAAAAGAGATTTGCAAATAAAAACGGCAAGGTCAGCATTGCCGAGGGCTTTGTAACTGCGAGCCTGCTTTTCTGCGTAGGCTCAATGACTATCGTAGGAAGCCTTCAGGCAGGAATTCTGGGCGATAACGAAATGCTTTTCACAAAAAGCATGATCGACTTTGTTATGGCCATAGTGCTAACGTCAACACTTGGTATCGGCGTGATCCTCTCGGCGCTTTTCATCTTTGTTTTTCAGGGCGTAATAGCCCTTTCCTCGGGCTTTGCGGCAGCCTTTTTAAGCGATATCGTTATAGCGGAAATGACCTGCACTGGCTCTATTCTCGTAATGGCAATAGGTCTTAATCTTGCAGGTATAACCAAGATAAAGGTTGCAGACGGCCTGCCCGCAGTTTTCCTGCCCATCCTCATCTGTCCCCTTTACGACCTTGTGGTGGAATTTATTTCTTCCATACTGTGATATGAATAAATCACCCTTTTGTTGTTAACAACAATGAAAGGGTGATTTTTGTTTGAAAAGATGCGCAGAATATGCTATAATAGGTTTTGCGGGAGGAATATATTATCTCCTGCTTGAGATTTTGTGGAGAGGATATTCTCATCCTGCAATGATTGCAGTTGGAGGGGCCTCTCTTGTGGCAATATATGCCTTGAATAATAAATTAAAGAGGGTCGGTCTGCTTGGCAAAAGCATAATAGGAGCCTTCATAATAACGGCGTGCGAGCTTGTATCGGGAGCTGTTATAAATCTTTGGCTCGGCTGGAACGTTTGGGACTATTCTGTCCTTAAGTATCACGTTTTGGGGCAAATTAGCCTTCGCACGTCGCTTTTGTGGCTTGCTTTGTGCATTCCTGCGCTTATGGTCTGCAGTATAGCCAAGGAGATATTTGAATTAGAAGGAGAAAGCTGTGGCAAATAGAGGAAAGAAGCTGAGTTATAAGGATATAGTCAAGCTTGTGGGCCTTTTTGTAGTGGTTGCATTAGCCGTCTTCAGATATTTTGAGGATGCCGCGCTCAATGCAGAGCTTGATGATATTGACGTTAAATATTCCTATCACTTTATAGACGTAGGGCAGGGAGACTGCACTATGATCCTTGGAGAGGACGTATCTATCGTAGTTGACACAGGTCCCGGCGAGAATAAATATACAACTGTTGAATACATAAAACAGTTTACCGATCAGATAGACGTTCTGATCCTGACTCATCCTCACGAGGACCATATAGGCGCGGCGGAGGATATCATCAATAAAATCGGCGTTGAAACGGTCATAATGCCCGATGCCGTAGCAGACACAGCCTGCTTTGAAAAGCTTCTTGACGCAATTGAAGAAAACGATTGCAACGTGCTTGAAGGCAAGGCGGGTGATGTATATGAATTCGGCGGAGTAGGTGTTGAGATATATGCGCCCGGCGGATCGGGATATAAGGACCTTAATAACAGCAGTATAGTTGCAAAGATAATAACCGACGAGATATCAACTGTGGTAACGGGAGATGCGGAAAGCTCCTCCGAGAAGGAGATACTCAGCAATTTTCCCTCCTATAAGCTTGATGCTCATATTTTAAAGGCGGGGCATCACGGCTCATCCACCTCAACCTCAACGGATTTTCTTGAAGCTGTTTCTCCCCAATATGCAGTAATATCCTGCGGAGAGGGGAATTCCTATGGCCATCCCCATTATGAAACTATTCAGCTCTTTGAGAGATATAACGTTGAGTATTTCAGAACGGATACTCAGGGCACTATAGTGTTCTATTCCGATGGAGAGAAGATAGCATTCAGCGGATCTTATACTTAAGTCTGAGGTTATCGGCAATCATTGCAATAAATTCAGAGTTAGTGGGCTTGCCGCGATTGTTCTGAATAGTGTAGCCGAAATAAGAATTTAAGGTGTCGATATCGCCTCTGTCCCAGGCAACCTCAATGGCGTGGCGGATCGCTCGTTCAACGCGGGACGTGGTGGTTGAATATTTCTTTGCCACAGAGGGGTAGAGCACCTTTGTAACAGAGTTTATAATATCGTTGTCGTTGATAGTCATAAGAATGGCGCAGCGAAGGTATTGATATCCCTTTATATGGGCGGGAACGCCTATTTGATGGATGATCTTCGTAACCTGAGCCTCAATATCGGGCGGAGTGCTTGAAACCTCGCCTACGGAAATAGCGCCCTCAGCGCGGCTCTTGGAAATAGAAATAACGTGCTCGGCAAGGCTCTCGAAATCAAGAGGCTTGGGCAGGCAAAGAGCGGCGCCCGCCTTTGCCGCTTCAACGAAAATATTCTGGTTTGTAACCATGGATGCAATAATAAAAGCAGGAGCCTTGTCCTGTCCGTAGCCAAGTGAAAGAGCCTGTCGGATAAGCCCTATTCCGTCAAGGCGTGAGAGCCAGACGTCGGCAATAACAACGTCGGGGTGGTTGCGATTTATATAGCCAAGCGCGTCCTCTCCGTTGGCGGCTTCGTCAACCGTGCGGATGCCTGCGCGCATCAAAGCCTCGCGGCAGCATTTTCTTGTTTTGGGGTTTTCGTCAGCGATAAGAATTTTAATTTGTTCCATAATGTAGCTCCGTTGGTAAATATTGTAAATTAAGTACAACCAAATATTACCATATTTTAGGAGATAATGCAACAGAAATATAATGGAAAACATGCACAAAAATAAGTGGAAAAAATTGGGAATAATTTATGCGGGCGAATCTTGCCTGTAGAAAAAAGAAAAAAGCTGATGAAAAATCAGCTAAATTGTTTTTAGACAATAGAGGGAAATATGCTTGAATTTAAAAAACTGACGCTTGAAAATTTCAACGAGGTAGAAAAGTATTTTGAATACGAGATGGAAAGGCAGAGCCGCCATAGTGTCCGTATGTCGGACAGAACACCCGGCGCTGTGCTTTTGTGGTTCAGAGAATATGACGTATATTTTGCCCACGCGGGTGATGCTGTGATTTTCTATTCAAAAACGGGAGATAATAGAAAATCATACTATTATCCTATCGGAAAGCATAAAAAGGCCGCTCTCAGAATGCTTAAAGCGCATATTGCTGAAAGCGGAGGCTGGGCATCTATAGCCGCTGTTGGAGAAAGTAGTCTTGCTAAAGTAACCCGCGAAATGTTTGTAATGGAAGCATTTGCTTCAAGAGATGCGGCGGATTATATATATAATAAGGCAGAATTTGAAAATCCCGCAGGAAGAAAGCATCATAAGAGAAAGAATCTTATAAACCGATTTACGGCCGAATATCCCGATGCCCGCTTCGTGCCGCTGACAGAGGAAAACCTCAGCATTGCAAGAGAGTATTATAATGATTATTGCAATCGCAATCCCGAGTCCTCTTCAACTGAGGATATGGAATACCGAGCTGTAAATGCGCTTTTTGATAATTTCAATTTCAAATATTTCTCAGGCGGAATGCTTGTGGCAAATGATAAGATATTGGGTGTAACTATAGCCCAGATATATGGCGACACGGTTTATGTTCATATAGAAAAGGCAGAAAAGGAAATAGCGGGCGCATATCAGTTCTTAAATAAGGAGTATTTACTTACTATAACCGATGAAAGCGTTAAATACGTCAACCGCGAGGAGGACATGGGGCTTCCGGGGCTTCGTCGATCAAAAATGGCATATTGTCCCGCCTGGCTTGAGTATAAATATATGCTGAAGGTGTCAGTGGAATAATAAAAAAAAGACCTTGCAAACGCGAGGTCTTTTTTATATTATATCTGTTTAAATGTTTTAACGCCGTAAATCTCAGCTTCGGCTCCTGCAATGGTGCGTGCAAGCTCGGCAAGGCGCTGGCAGGCAGGAAATTCCGTCTGATAGTGTCCTGCTTCAATGATGGTCAGGCCGTCGTCTGCCGCATCAAGCGCGGAATTGTACTGGCATTCGCCAACAACAAAGGCATCAGCTCCTGCAAGACGGGCAGGGATAATAAAGTCTCCCGCGCCTCCGCCTACAACGGCAACCTTTTTGATAGTTTTGTCGCTGAGAAAAGCGTTTACGGAAACACATCCTAATCTGTCGCGAACAAATGCTGCAAATTCCTCAGGTGCCATAGGAGTTATGTCGCCGATCCTTCCGAGAGTTTCGCTTTCCTCATCGCCAAAGGCGCTGACGTTCTTAAGACCAAGGGTATTTGCAAGAACGTCGTTAACTCCATCCTTTCCCGCGTCAAAGCGAGTGTGCATAGAGATAACGGAAATGCCGCTTCTGAGGCAATTAAGAGCCTTGTGACCGTAGAGAGTCGTGTCTGTGATTGATTTAAGTCCCTTGAATATCATGGGGTGGTGCGTAAGAATGGTGTCAAAGCCGTTTTTTGCAGCGTATTTAACGGCGTCGTCTGTTGCATCAAGGCAAACGAGAACGCGCTTAACGGGCGCTGTGGCGTCGATCGCACACATAAGACCGTCGTTATCCCAGCTGCAAGAGAGCGAAGTGGGATAAAGAGCGCTCAGCTCCTTGTGAAAATCAGAAATATTCATCAGTTTTCTCCTAATTTTTTTGCGATTGCTTCAAGCTCTAAAAGAAGATATTGCTCCTTTTCGGGGTCATTGCCGCCTTTTTGCTTTCCGAGAATGATATGCTTTGTCTGTTCTGTAAGCTTTGTGAGAAGTGAAGCGAAATGCGGATTTTCTTCTCCCTTTTCAATATTTATCTTACCCAGCGCCTTTTCAGCCGCTGTAAGGGAATAGGGCTTACCCGTATAGGTGCAGTTGATGCACTGGTATATCTTTCCCTGAGAGGTGCAGATGCCTTCGTCAAGAACCTCGTAGCCCTTTTCGCTGAGGTATGTTCTTAATTCGTCAATGCTGGACATAGGCTGAAGAATAAGATTAACTCCATCTCGGCGAGTGTAATCGGAGGCCTCGAGAATGCTTGCAATAAGCTCTCCGCCCATTCCGCAGATAACGATATCGGAAACGGATTTTTCCTCAAGAGGAAGATTGCGAAGCCCGTCGGTGAGACCGAAATAGATCTTATCAGCAACCTTATAGTCGGCCGCATTTGCCTTAGCTCTCATAAGAGGCCCCTCGTTAATATCGGAGGCAATAGCATAGCGGCATTTGCCGCTTGTTAGAAGATAGATTGGGATATAGGCGTGGTCTGTTCCTATATCTGCCGCCACCTCTCCGCGAACAAAGGAAGCCGCAAGAGAAAGGCGGGGATCAAGCTTTATATTTTTGTTTTTCATAGTCATTAAAAATCAAGGGCTGCAGATTAAAGCAGCCCTGTTTTTTATTATTTTGCAGCGAGGAAAGCGTTGATCTTTTCAACGAGAAGATCAGCATCTGTTCCGTGAACGTCGCAAGCAGCCTCAATGCTTTCGCCTCTGGAGTGGGGGCAGCCAAGGCAGTGCATGCCGATCTCGAAGAAGAACTGAGATGTTTCAATATCAAAATCAAGAATATCGCCGATAATAGTTTCCTTTGTAACTTCCATTTTTATAATCTCCTTAAGTATTAAAAGTATTAATATTAGTTTTCGTCAGGAACAGTGATCTTCTGGATATCTGCTCCAAGTGAACGGAATTTACCAACAACGTCGTCATATCCTCTCTCAATGAGGTGGATATTGCTGATAGTTGTTGTTCCTTCGGCTACGAGACCCGCAATGATCATAGCAACGCCTGCGCGAAGGTCAACTGCAACAACGTCTGCGCCGTGAAGGGGGAGGCCTCCCTGAATAACGGCTGTTCTGCCGTCAACCTTAATGGATGCTCCCATTTTCTGAAGCTCCTCAACGTAGCGGAAGCGCTTTTCATAAACGCCCTCGGAAACGTAGCTGACGCCGCCTGCAAGGCAGAGCAGAGTAGCCATCTGAGGCTGCATATCTGTGGGGAATCCTGGATAAGGATGAGTTTTAACGTTTGCTTTTCTTATTTTGCTTCTGCCTGTAACGATAACGGTGTCGCCGAATTCTTCAACGATAGCGCCGCTTTCCTCGAGCTTAGCAGAGATAGATTCAAGGTGCTTGGGGATAACGTTTGTAACCTTGATGGTGCCGCCTGTAGCAGCTGCCGCAATCATATAAGTACCTGCCTCGATCATATCGGGGATGATAGCGTAGGTTGAGCCGTGAAGCTTTTCAACGCCCTTGATCTTAATAACGTCAGTACCGGCGCCGCTGATTCTTGCTCCGCATGTGTTGAGGAAGTTTGCAAGGTCAACGATGTGAGGCTCTCTTGCTGCGTTTTCAATGATAGTGTTGCCCTTGGCAAGAACCGCCGCAAGCATAACGTTCATTGTAGCTCCAACGGTAACTATGTCGAAGAAGATGCTGGTGCCGTAGAAATCGTCCTCGTTTACGTTCATTTCAACGTAGTCACAGGTTGATTCAACGTTTGCGCCAAGCATTTCAAAGCCCTTTACGTGCTGGTCGATAGGTCTGCCTCCGAAATCACAGCCGCCGGGGAAAGCAACCTTTGATTTCTTGAATCTGCCAAGCTCTGCTCCCATCAAATAGTAGGAAGCTCTGATCTTTTTAGCAAGCTCGGGATTTGCAGAACCGGGAGTAACGTTAGTGCAGTCTATTTCAACGGTTGTATCGTTAAGCTTATTTATAGTAGCGCCCATTCCGCGCAGGATTTCAAGAGAAAGCGCAACGTCGCGAACGTTAGGAACGTTTTCAATAGTACATTTCGCGCCAACGAGCACGCAGGCGTAAATAATCGGGAGAGCAGCATTTTTCATACCACTTATCTCAACGGTACCATTCAGCTGATTGCCACCGTTTACAATTATCTTATCCATACAGTGATGAATCCTTTCATAGATATGCTTTCGCTTTAAACAATTATAGGGAAAACTGCGCTCGGCAGTATAGTTCAATTAAAAAAATGCATAGTTTTACAGTTATCATAATTATAACAGATTGGCTGAAAAAAAGGAAGAGATTTTTATATTATTTTAAGTTTGCGAACGATTGTTGTGAATATTGCACATTTGTTTTGAGGTGCGTTTGGTACATTTGTATGTAAAAATAAAAACTGCCGCTGTTTACTTTAACATAATATTCCTTTTTTGAGGAATATGTGTCAGCAGGCGGCAGTGCAAGTTTTATTTTGTTTTTTCGTATTCTTCTATTTGCCCAAAAAGGGCTGTGATATGAAGGTCAAGCTCAGTCTCAAGCCTTGCGGATATATCCTCTCCCAAAAGGCTTTTTATATCATCGGGCAGGGGAGCGTAAAGCTTAAGAGAGTCTCCGGTTTCGGGATGGGGAAGAGATGTATATACCGAGTGGAGCGCATGGCGCGGCATTTGGGGATTTTCGTATCCGTACATAGTGTCTCCCGTGATGGGACAACCAACGGATGCAAAATGGAGTCGGAGCTGATGAGTCCTGCCCGTTATGGGAGAAGCCGCAACCACGGTGTAGCGCTCATTTCTTGCAATTACTCTGTATGCGGTCACGGCGATCTTTGCCTCGGGACATTCTCCGTCAAATATTCTTCTTTTAACGATGCTGTCCTCGCATCGTCCCATGTAGGAAACGAGGACGTCTGCGTCTTTTTTTGGGCAGGCATCAAGAATAGCTATATACGCTTTTTGAATATTTCCGCATATCATGCTTTGATAAAGCCTGTAAGCGGCAAGTCTTGTGTTTGCGCATATCATAAGTCCGCTCGTGTCGCGGTCAAGTCGGTTGACGGGACGAAAAACGTATGGCTTGTCTCTGTATCTGTAGGCAAGGGCGTTTGCAACGGAGTCTTCCTTGTGACCAAGGGAGGGATGCGCAGGCATGGAATGAGGCTTGTCGGCAACGGTCAGATGCTCGTCCTCATAAGCAATGCCGATGGAAAGCTCAACGGGAACGATATAAGGGGAGGTGTCCTCCTCCGTGTCCTCGCAGGCAAGAGAGAGCAGGTCTCCCTCGCAGAGAACGTAACGGACAGTTTTGAATTGACCGTTGACAAGGATACCACCCGGCGAAAACTTCAGCTTTTTCAACATATGAGTAGAATATCCCATATCGCGCAGAAGAAGCTGTTTTATGGTTTTTCCGTCGTTTTCTTTATCTATTAAAATGTCCATTTAATTTGTCCTTTACGGTGTAAAAAAGAAGCAGAGCGAGAATAAACGCGATGGATAAATAAACGATCACGTTTCCAATGCTTGTGTAAAGCGTGGTCTCGTTTATAAATTCAACCTCACCGATGGCATATCCCTCGCAATTTGCGGGCATCATATCAAGGATCTCGCCCTTGTTTGAAATGATGGTGGAAATGCCTGTGTTGGCCGCACGAACGGTGTATCTTCCGTTTTCAACACTGCGAAGGATAGCCTGCGCGTTGTGCTGATAGAGAGCGGAGGAAGCGCCGAACCAGGAATCGTTGGTTGAGATGGCGAGAAGCTCTGCGCCATCGCGCACGGCATCCCGAGCAACCCATTCGTAAACCGAGTCAAAGCAAATAAGGCTTCCGATCATTCCGTGTTCACTTTGGAAAAGATTAGAGTCGGTTCCTTTGGTGTGATCTATCTCAAGAAGAGAGATATCCTCAAGGAAGGGGAAGATAGCGCTGATAAATGCTCGCATGGGAACGTATTCTCCGAATGGAACGAGCTTTCGCTTAACGTAGGAGCCTTCGCTGACCTCGCCGTCTGAGGAAACGAATTTAGTTATATTATAAAAATCGTTCTCCTTGGAATCAAAACAACCGAAAATGATCTCGGCGTCGGACGCCACAGCAAGATTTTTTGCATATTCATTTATCCATTTAACGATATTAATGCGATAGGGAAGAGAGGTTTCCGACCAAACTATAAGGTCTGCGCCCTCCCTTGCGGCGTCAAGAGTAAGTGTCTTGTGAACTTCAAAAACGTCCTTTTCCTCCTCTGACCATTTTTCCTCAGTAGAAAAATTGCCCTGAACTGCCGCGGCTGTGATCTTTTCACAGTCTGAGGGGCGACAAAGCATAATATTTCCGTAAATACTGTTTGCCGAAAAGATGATCACGGCGCAGCAAAAATACGCAATCGCCTTTTTTGTGCTTGCCTTATTTGTGCTTGCAATGGCCAATGCCAAATATCCCGCGCACAAAACTATAATAAAGGCAACGAAATAAGAGCCAAGCAGTGAAGCGCTTTGAATATTTGCAAGACGTGCCGTTTGTCCGATGGCAAGTCTGCCCCAGGGAAGACCGAGCCAGGTAAGGGTGTGAGCCCATTCGCTTGTGACCCAAAGGGAGGCCGCAAAAACGGGGTAAAGACAGGATTTAACGTTGTGGCGCTTGAAAAAG
>JAZQVW010000149.1:0-6869 GCA_045632025.1 Candidatus Avispirillum sp.
AACTACTTCTGCAAATGCACCGAAGGGCATAAGAGAAACGATCTTAACGCTTGCAACGTCGCCTACAGAATACTTGCTGTTGAAGATGTTCCAGGGATCCATATCCTCTGTCTTGTAGCCGAGGGAGATTCTGCCCTTTTCACGGTCGAGAGCCTTAACGTATACCTTGATAACGTCGCCAACCTTAACTACTTCGGAAGGATGCTTGATGCGTCTCCAGGAGAGCTCGCTTGTATGTACCATACCGTCAACGCAGCCGAGATCTACGAATGCGCCGTAGTTTGTGAGACCCTTGATAGGACCTTCAAAGATCTGACCAACTTCAACCTGGCTCCAGAAAGCCTCTTCTCTCGCCTTACGCTCTTCTCTCTGAATAGCGCGGATGGATGCGAATGCTCTCTTGCGGTCTTCCTTGATCTCAACGATCTTAACCTTCTGTGTTGTGCCAACGAGAGCCTGAAGAGCCTCTACGCCAGCTTCCTTAGCAACGCCGGAAAGGGATGCGGGGATGAATACGCGAACGCTGTCGATGGAAATGATAAGTCCGCCCTTAACCATCTCTACGATCTTGCCTTCAACTGTTTCGCCAGCCTCGTACTTAGCTACGATGCCGTACCAGTTCTGTTCGCTGTCTACGCGAAGCTTATCGAGCATTGCGATGCCTTCGATGTCGCTAACTCTGATAACCTTAGCCTTAACCTCGTCGCCAACCTTGAACATTTCGTCAAGCTTAGCAGAGGGATCGTTTGTGAGCTTATCATGAACGATTACGCCTGTTGTCTTTGTGCCCAGATCGAGTGTGATCTCGTTCTGAGAAATGGATGTAACAACACCTGTAACGATATCTCCTGTATTTAATGTTTTCATTGATTCTTCGAGCAGTTCTGCAAAATTCTTTTCGCTCATTGTTTGTTTAACCTCCTGTATTACACTGAACGGCGTCGATGCGCCGGCAGTTATTGATAATTTTTTGCATCGGGGAATCTCCACCTCAGAGAGAGTTGAAGCGTTCTCCAAAAGGAATGTATCAGGACAGACAGATCTGCAAATCTCATACAATTTCACCGTATTTGAGGAGCCACGGCTACCTATTACGATCATTGCATCGGACTCTGCGGCAAGGCGGGCCGCCTCTGTTTGCCTTTCTTCCGTAACATTACATATTGTATCAAAAATTAAAGCATTTGTATATACTTTTTTGATAATTTCCAAACATTTTTTCCATTCTGACAGTTTTTGAGTTGTCTGAGCGGCCAATGTGATGGTAACTTCTTCCTCTTTAGGACAATTTGCCGAACTTAACCACACGTTAAGCTCATCTGCTCCCGAGAATACCTTCCACTCACCGACACAGCAGCTGACGATTCCCTTCACCTCGGGATGATCCTCTGCTCCTATCAGAATAAAAAGCTTGCCCTCGCCCGAATTTTCGCGGGCGATCTTTCTAACCTTAGTCACGTAGGGACAGGTTCCGTCAAGAACCTTGAGGTTGGGATGCTTACTCTCACATCCCTTCAGCTTTTCAACGTTTTCCTTTATCTCTCCGTGGGCACGGATAATAACCGTTATTTTCTCCCCATCCTCAGCTCTTTTACAAATACCGTCGATATCATCGGCGGATATTTCAAGAGCACCGCGGCGGCGAAGATTTTCCGTATATCCATCATTATGTATAAGTCTTCCGAGGGTATAAATCTTACCCTCGCCCTCTAAAAGCGCTTTTTCAGCAAAATCTGTTGCGCGGCGTACGCCGAAGCAAAAGCCCGCGTGCTTTGCTATTTCTATATTCATGATTCAATTCCTTTTCAAGCGCCTTTTTCGGCGATAATCACTTTCCCTCTCCGAGAGCGCAGATCCTGTCAAAGATCATTTGGCTTGCGGCCTTATATTCCTTTGTTCCGCCATCTGTGAATCCAAATTCTTCATATGATATAGGATCGCCAAAGATAACGGTGGTTTTTCTGAAGAGCATCGTATGGTTATTCTTCGTTTTGATATAAACGGGAATAACGTTGCACTTGGCACGGTATGCTATCATACCTGCTCCGTTTTTAACCTCAGTGGTGCGGGGATCCACCTTGGGATGTCTTGTTCCCTGAGGAAACATTCCCACAAGCTCTCCCGTTTCAATGAGGCTGATGGTTTTTCTGATAGCTCCAACGTCGCTTCCTCCGCGGTCCACTGGGAAGGCACCAAGAGCCGTTATAAGCTGCTTAAGCACGGGGATCTTGAAAAGCTCCTTTTTGCCCATAAATCGGGGCTGACGGCGCATACTGACTGCAAGAACGATAACGTCCAGAAGTCCCGTATGGTTAGCGCACAAAAGGTATCCTCTGTTTTCGTCAAAATCCGTATTTCCCTCAACTCTGAGAGAAAACATTCTGCGCAGAGGCTTTGCAAGAGCCTTATACAGTTTGCTGTAAGCTGACATAAATACCTCCTTGCCCGAGGGCTAAAGAATATTACTTCTTTCTCTTGAGCTTTTCTGCGATGATGTTAAGCGCTGTTGCAAGAGTTTCCTCACGAGTCATCTCAGAGTTATCAAGGAAGATAGCGTCCTCAGCAGGGATCGCGGGAGCAACCTCACGGCTGGAGTCGTTTTCGTCTCTCTTAACGATATCCGCATAGATCTCATCCTCTGTATAAGTATGTCCCTTAGCGAGAAGCTCCTCATAGCGACGGTGAGCTCTTGCCTTTGTGTTGGACTCAAGGAAAAGCTTTACGTCTGCATCGGGCATAATAACTGTTCCGATATCGCGGCCGTCCATAACAACGTTTCCGCCGATAGCCATCTTCTTCTGGATCTCAAGAAGGAACTTACGAACTGCGGGAATAGCAGAAACGGAGGATGCATACATAGAGATCTCATTTGTTCTGATAAGATCGGAAACGTCCTCTCCGCAGAGAATAACTCTCTGTCCCTTATCTGTGTAAACAAGCTTAAGGTCGATCTGATCAAGAAGCTGTGTTACCTGACTTGCAGATTTGGGGTCGGCACCTGCTCTCATTACAAAGAGACCAACAGAACGGTAAAGAGCGCCTGTGTCAACGTATACGAGGCTCAGCTCGCGAGCAAGATTTTTCGCAAGTGTGCTTTTTCCGCTTCCGCTGGGGCCGTCAATTGCAATTCTGATCTTATCCATAGTATAAACCTCTCTTATATTGTATTATTCTTAAATTTAGTCGTTTATCATAGCGGCTGCCGCTTCTCCTGCGATCTTACCCGTTGACCAGGCTATCTGCAGGTTGTAACCGCCCGTATACGCATCAAGGTCAAGCAGCTCTCCAACAATGAAAAGTCCGCTGATCTTCTTGCTCTGCATAGTTTTAGGGTCTATCTCCTTCACCGAAACGCCGCCGCAGGTGACGATAGCCTCGTCTATGGGGCGGAAGCTTACGGGAGCCACGGGATAGGCCTTGAGAGTTTGAACGAGCTTTGCTCGCATCTCCTTCGTTACGGAGGAGACCTTTATTCTCTCGGGAATTCCGCTTTTTCTGATAACCGAGGGAATGAGCTTTCTGGGGAGAAGATCTCCCAGAGCATTTACAAAATCTCTTGCCGCATATTTTTCAAAATCCGAAAGAACGCGGCGGTCAAGCTCCTGTTCACTTAAAGCAGGCTTTAGGTCTATTTCCATTTTATAATCTCTCACGCTGCCCGTTTGCATATGCGCTGAGGCTGAGAGAACAAGGGGGCCTGAAACTCCAAAATGAGTGAACAGCATTTCGCCCATTTCGGAATACACCTTCTTTTCCCCTCGGGAAACCGTCAGCACAACGTTTTTCAGAGTGAGTCCCATCAGATCGTCCGTTTTATCCTTTGTTACAACAGGAACGAGGGAGGGCTTAAGCTCTGTCACGTCAAGGCCAAGCTCAGCGGCCATTTTATGTCCGTCACCGGTAGATCCGGTTCCCGGATAGGAAACGCCGCCCGTTGCAAGAACAACTGCGGAGCAGGGATATTCTTCATTTTCACCGCAAACAGCGCAAACTGCGCCGTCCTCGGTCTTTATTTCTTTAATTCTGTCCTTCACAATAAGACAGCCAAGCTCGCGAAGCTTCTTTTCAAGAGCCCACACAACGTCGGCCGCTCTGTCGGACACGGGGAAAACTCGGCGACCTCTCTCTGTTTTAAGAGGAACACCCGCTTCCTCAAAGAATCTGATAACGTCGGCAGGCTTAAAGCGATTTACTGAACTATACATAAACTTGCCGTTTCTGGTGATATTCTGCATAAGCTCGGCAGGCTCGCAATCGTTCGTTACGTTGCATCTGCCCTTGCCCGTTATTCTCAGCTTTTTGCCAAGCATTTTGTTTGGCTCAAACAAAATAACGTCAGCCCCTGCAGACAGCGCGGATATTGCCGCCATCATACCTGCGGCGCCACCGCCTATAACTGCAATTTTTTTATCGCTCACAGCTTTTTACCCATATCCTTTTTATATACGTTATACTCGTCCCAAACGTGCTCAAGTCTTGTGAGCGCTGCTGAAACGTCGTCGTTCTTCTTTTTACTGATAGCCGCAATAAGTGCATTGATAATAGAAAGAGGCGCAACGAGAGAATCAGCAAAGGACGCCATATGGCTCTTTGCACAAAGCGCCGCATATGCAGACTTTGCAATGGGAGAGGACATACTGTCCGTTATAGCAACTACCTTCGCGCCGCTATGGGATGCAAAATCGACCGCATTTACGATGCGTGAGGAATATCTGGGAAAGCTGATGGCAACGACCGTGTCTGCCTCGCCGATATTCATCATCTGCTCAAAGATCTCGCTTCCGCCCGCGTTTCGGATAAGCTGAACGTTGGGGAAAATGAGATTGAGATAATATTCAAGAAATTCTGCCAGAGAGAAGGATGAGCGCATACCGATAATATATATCTTCTCTGCGGAAACAATAGCATCAACTGCGGCATCAAATGCACCTCTGTCAAGGGTTTCGAGAGTTGCTCTGATCTGCGCGATATCTCTTTCAAGAACGGCATCAAGAAGCTTCTCATCAGGAAGCCGGTCGTTTGAAACGCGAACTCGCTGAACGCTTGTAAGGCTCTTCTGGAGAGATTCCTGCATTGCGCGATGCAATTCGGGATATCCGCTGAAGCCAAGCTCAAGAGCAAAACGAACCACTGTTGATTCGGAAACTCCCGCAACTCGCCCAAGCTGAGCCGCCGTCATATACGCCGCCTCCTCGGGATGCTCCGTAATATATTCAACTATTCTGCGCTGCCCCTTTGAAAAATTGGGGCTGGCAGCATTTATAATTTCAGAAAGGTCTGAAGACATAGTGCCTCCGAAAAATTAATTTACTTATCTAAATTATTATACTCCCGATCTGCAATTTTGTCAAGGAATACAAAAAGAGAGAGCCTTCGCTCTCTCTTTTATTGATTTATTTATTGATAACATCAGTCAGCGTGCTGATCATTTCAAGAGAAGTCATATTCTTGCATCTTGCATACTCTGATACGACGGATGCCTTGACCGTTCTCTTGCCTGCATCATCCAGTTCTCCTATCATTTCGTTAAGACCGAGGGCCTCTCCTGCCTTGTCAAGAGCTTCGCCTGAAGTCTGTCCCAAATTAAAATGATAGAACAGGTCCTCGGGAAAAGCGCCGATGTTTCTGATAAGATCGTGAGTTCTGCTGTTGTAGTCATAAAACATAATGATGGAAAGGAATGTGTTCCATGAGATGGAACGGCTTCCTGACTCTGTAAGGCAATAGGTCTGTCTGGATATACCAACTAAGCCTGCAAGCTCGTCCTGAGAAATTCCGACTCTTGCTCTAAGTGTTGCCAAATGGGGAAGAAGATTGTTGATATACTCTTCTTTCTTTGCGTCGCTGATTACCCATCTTGTGCCATATTTCATATTAGTTCCTCCGCGGGGGGTTAAAAATTCTTTGCCGAGGAAGATTATAACACAACCAAAAGCTTTTTTCAACACCTTTTTCGTCAAAATCCTATTATTTTAGTAGAATTTACGTCAAGCCCTTTTTCCCTGATATGAATTTCGCTCCACAAGCAATTTATCAATATCATTTGCAACAGCCGTCTTTTTTCTGCACCACTCGGGAGCAACCAGCAGGCTGTCGGGCGCATCTCCCGTGATACGCGCTATGACCGTTTCGGGAGCGAAATATTCAAGCTGATCGCACACCACGGAAATATACCTCTCGCGGTCCATGGGCTCGTATTCGCCCTCCTCGTACATCCTGCAAAGCTCTGTTTCGCAGAGAATATGGAGCGAATGAAGCTTAACCATATCAGGTGAAAGAGACGCCACTGTTTTGGCCGATTCTATCATCATCTCCTCAGTTTCGCCGGGGAGACCGTTTATGAGATGAACGCATATTTTTATATCTCCGCCCACTCCGCGAAGGCGTTCATAGCCCTCAAGAAACTCGGCATAGGTATGTCCGCGGTTTATTATCGACGCAGTTTCATCGTAAACGCTCTGAAGCCCAAGCTCAACGATAAGGGGTATCCTGCGGGAAATTTCTCCAAGCAACGAAGCCACCTCGTCCGACAGACAATCGGCTCTCGTTGCAATTGCAAGCATTACGGCGCCGGGAAGGCTTGCCGCCTCGTTATAAATTTCGCGAAGCCTTTCTATTGGGCCGTAGGTGTTAGTGTTAGCCTGAAGATAGGGCACAAAGCGGCTTACCTGCCACTTGCGCGTCATAACCTCTATTCCGCCCGCATACTGCTCCGATATGCTTCCGCAATTTGCCGCTCCGCTTGAGCCACCGTAGCAGAAGATGCATCCGCCGTGGCTCTTACATCCGTCCTTGTTGGGACAGGAGAAGCCTGCATCAAGGGCGATTCTGGCGCATTTACCGCCAAATCGCTGCTTCATATAATAATC
>JAZQVW010000150.1:0-8926 GCA_045632025.1 Candidatus Avispirillum sp.
GAGAGAATGGCAGGCCTTGCCACTCTTATGGGATACGTTCCCGTTTCCGACCCCGAAAAGGCAAGACTTATTTTTATAAATACCTGCGCCATAAGAGAGCACGCGGAAACGAGAGCGCTCTCCTTCATCGGCGAGTATAAGCATATTAAGGATAAATATCCCGACACTATTATCGGCGTTGGCGGCTGTATGGTAACACAGCATCATAGAGCAGACAGGATCAAGCATAGCTATCCCTACGTAAGCTTCACCTTTGTCACAGGCGCCCTTCATCTTCTTCCCGAGCTTGTATGGGGAGCAATTAATAAAAAGAGCCGCCGATTTGTTATCAGCGATAAATATGAAATTGCGGAAAATATTCCCACATATCGTGAAAAGCCCTTTAAGAGCTGGCTTTCTATTATGTATGGATGTAATAATTTCTGCTCATATTGTATAGTGCCCTATGTTCGCGGAAGAGAAAGAAGCCGAACCCCCGAGGCTATCCTTCGTGAGGCAAGGGAGCTTGTTGCTCTGGGAGCCAAGGATATAACGCTTCTGGGACAGAACGTTAATTCCTACGGTAAGGACACGGGTGGTATGAATATCGCTCAGCTTATGCGCGAGATCTGTAAGATAGACGGAGATTTCCGCCTTCGCTTTATGACAAGCCATCCGAAGGATGCATCTGACGAGCTTATCGCCGTTATGGCAGAGGAGGAGAAGGTGGTTTCTCATTTCCATTTGCCCGTGCAGTCAGGCTCTGATAAGATCCTTCAGGCTATGAACCGCAGATACACTGCGGAAAAATATATGGGCATCATTGAGCGCCTTAAGAAGAGCGTTCCCGACGTAAGCATCACAAGCGATATCATCGTAGGCTTCCCGGGCGAGACCGATGAGGATTTTGAGGCAACCCTTAAGATGATGGAAGAGGTTAAATACGATATGGTATTCTCCTTCATCTATTCTCCCAGAGTTGGAACTCCTGCGGCAGCAATGGAAAACCAGATACCCCATGAGGTTTCAAGTGAGCGAATGAACCGCCTGCTTCGTCTTCAGGATGAGATCAGCCTTGAGCGCAACGAGCGCTTTGTAGGTAAGGTGCTGAAGGTGCTTACAGAGGACGTCAGCAAGAATAATGCTTGTATGATGACGGGTAGAGCAGATGCTCCAAGACCTATCCATTTTGAGGGTGACTCCTCGATGATAGGCGAATATAAAAATATACTGATAACATCAGCAGATAAATACAGCCTTCGTGGCGAGATCAAGAAATAAGAGGTAAAATATAATGAACGAGCTTAAAACAGAACTTGTAGAGCTTATTGCAAAGGTTGGCGAAATGGTTCGCGCTGACGAAAGATACGTAGCATTTGAGAAAGCGGCAGATGCATATGCAAAGGACCCCGAAATTGCAACGGCACTTACAGAATATAACGTTCAGCAGGCAGCTCTTGCTGAAGCATTCGGCGCAGAGGAAAGAGATGAGGCTCTCGTTTCTTCTATCCAGAACAGAATCAACGAGCTTTATAAGGCTATCACAGAAAGCCCCGTATACGTTGCATACCGCGAGGCAGGCGAGGAATACGAAACATTCACAAAGGCATTCTACGGTGAGATCGAATATGCGATCACAGGACAGAGACCCTCCTCCTGCACACACGATTGCTCAAGCTGCGGCGGTTGCCACTAATTAAGACAAAAAACACAAAAGGATTGGTGCGTCATTATGACTCCGATGATGGAGCAGTATTTTCAGATCAAGGATAACTACAGAGATTATATATTGTTTTACCGTCTCGGAGACTTTTACGAGATGTTCTTTGAGGATGCTCAACTTGCCTCCAGAGAGCTTGAGTTAACTCTCACAGGCAGAGATTGCGGCGAGCCTCAGAGAGCGCCTATGTGCGGCGTGCCCTTCCATTCCTCAGAGGGATATATCGGGCGCCTCATCGCAAAGGGCTATAAGGTGGCAATATGTGAGCAAACAGAGGATCCGTCTCAGGCGAAGGGACTTGTTCGCCGCGAGGTAGTAAGGGTTATCACCCCCGGAACTGTTATTGAAACAGATCTTCTCACAGATAATAAAAATAACTATCTTGCATCCCTCTATATGGCGGAAGACGGAGCAGGCATTTGCTTTGCTGATATTTCAACAGCGCAGATATCCGCAACGTATTTTGCAGGCGCATCCGTTGAAAACGAGATCGCAAACGAGCTTACGACCTTTTCACCCAAGGAGCTTATTACAAATATCGACTTAAAGCAGCTGCCCCTTGTTCTGGCATACGTCCGCGATAGAAATATCGTTGTAACAAGAACAGAGCCTAAGTTTGATATGGCAAAGGAAACTTATCAGAAGTATTTTCCCGCAGAAGCTGAGGGAGCAGATTTTGAAAACGCAAGAATTGCGGCAGGTGCCGCAATGGCATATGTTGAGGAAACTCAGAAGGTCGATTGCTCCTATATCAAGAATATAGAGCTTTATCAGAATTCTCAGTATCTTGAAATGGATATTTCCACAAGAAGAAACCTTGAGCTGACGGAAACAATGCTCACAAAGGATAAAAAGGGCTCTCTTCTCTGGGTTCTTGATAAAACTGGAACTGCAATGGGAGCAAGACTTCTCCGCAGTCAGATAGAGCATCCCTTAACAAACGTTCGCCAGATAGTG
The DNA here is from genome assembly GCA_045632025.1 of Candidatus Avispirillum sp. Classification (GTDB taxonomy): domain Bacteria; phylum Bacillota; class Clostridia; order Oscillospirales; family CAG-272; genus Avispirillum. The sequence goes on from JAZQVW010000150.1 coordinate 2,657, forward strand.
AGCCGTCAGCGCTCCGTTGGTGAGCTTCTTTCAAACTTTATGCTCCGCGAGGAGATAAGAGAAGAGCTTTCAAGCGTTCTTGACCTTGAAAGACTTATGACAAAGATAACCTATGGAACAGCAAGCGCAAGAGAGCTTCGCGCCATTGCTCAGACCATAGCCGTTCTCCCCAGAGTTAAGGAAATGCTCAGCGGCACTGAGTCCGAGGAGCTTGAGGCCATCTGGAAGGATATTGATGAGCTTACCGACGTTCACGATATTATTTCCAGGGCAATAGTTGACACGCCTCCCTTCCAGGTGAGAGAGGGCGGAATGATCCGCGAGGGATATGACGCCCGTGTGGACGAGCTTCGCTCTATTATGGAAAATGCAGGGGAATATCTTAACGGTATTCAGGAAAGAGAGCGAGAAGAGACGGGAATCAAAACTCTTAAGATAGCTAACAATAAGGTGTTCGGCTATTATATCGAGGTAACGAAATCCTATCTTGAGCTTGTTCCCGAAACCTACATAAGAAAGCAGACTCTCGCAAATGCAGAGAGATATATAACTGAAGAATTAAAGGAGCTTGAAGCAACAATTCTGGGCGCCTCCGATAAGGTTAAAAACCTTGAGTATGAGCTTTTCTCAGAGGTGCGCGATATAGTTGCTGAAAATGCTGTCCGAATCAGAAAGAGTGCAGCAGCGCTTGCTCAGCTTGACGTGTTCGTCAGCCTGGCAGAGGTTGCCGCTCTTAATAATTACGTTTGTCCTGAGGTGGACTATTCCGATAAGCTTGAAATAAAGGACGGCCGCCATCCCGTTGTTGAGCGCTTCGTTCAGGATTCTTATTTCGTTCCCAACGATGTAACTCTTGATACGGGCTATAACAGAATGATGCTCATCACAGGCCCTAATATGGCAGGTAAGTCTACGTATATGCGTCAGACAGCCCTTATCGTGCTTATGGCGCAGATAGGAAGCTTTGTTCCCGCGTCCGAGGCAAGAATAGGCGTTGTAGATAAGCTTTTCACAAGAGTGGGCGCATCTGATGACCTTGCAAGCGGACAGTCAACCTTTATGCTTGAAATGAAGGAGGTTGCGGCTATCCTTGCTAATGCAACAAAGCGCAGCTTCATCATTTACGATGAGATAGGACGAGGTACAAGCACCTACGACGGTATGGCAATAGCCCGTGCCGTACTGGAATACACCAGCGGCAAAAAGCTTGGCGCTAAAACAATGTTTGCAACTCACTATCACGAATTAACAAGCCTTGAGGAGGAGATAGAGGGCGTTGTAAACTATAACGTAGCGGTTAAGAAGCGCGGAGATGATCTTACGTTCCTTCGTAAGATAGTCCGCGGCCCCGTCGACGAAAGCTATGGTATCGAGGTTGCAAAGCTTGCAGGTATACCTAATTCAGTAGTAAAGCGAGCAAAGGAGATCCTTGTAGGACTTGAGGCTGAGGGTGCGAGCGCACCCAAGACGTCATCCCTTGATTTTGGCGATCAGGGAAGCTTTGATAATATGGCCATCAGTATGCTTGACGTAACAAACGACAGAGTTTGCGAGGAAATAAAGGCAACTGATATAAATACACTCACTCCCATTGAGGCAATGAACCTCATTTTCGAGTGGAAAAAGAAATTGATGTAAGAATGGAGGTGTCCCCGTGGCAAGAATAAACGTGCTTGGCTTTGATATTGCCAACCTTATTGCGGCAGGTGAGGTAGTAGACCGCCCCTCGTCCGTTGTAAAGGAGCTTTGCGAAAATGCAATAGACGCAGGCGCAAAAAACGTAACTGTTGAGATCCGCCACGGCGGCACAACTTATATAAGAGTGTCGGATAACGGATGCGGTATTGATTCTGAGGATCTGCCCCTTGCCGTGCTCCGCCACGCAACGAGTAAAATTTCGAAGGCGGAGGACCTTGCCTCTATAGGCACTCTGGGCTTCCGCGGTGAAGCACTTGCGGCAATAGCCGCAGTTTGCCGCCTTAAGATCGTATCCAAAACTGCCGATGCCCCTATGGGAACGCAGATGGAGTGCGAGGGCGGAGAGATCGTGGACATTATGGAAACAGGTTGCGCCAAGGGTACCACTGTTGTTGCAAGAGAGCTTTTCTATAACGTTCCTGCAAGAAGAAAGTTTTTAAAGAAGGACGCAACGGAAACAGCTGCAGTTTCTGCGGTTATGGAAAAGATAGCCTTGTCCGAGCCCTCTGTTGCCATTAAATACGTAACTGACGGTGAGGTGAGATTTATCACCAACGGAGACGGAAATCTTCGCAGCACTATCTATTCTATCTACGGCAAGGACGTGGCGAGACGAATAGTTGAAGTAGACCGCGATGACGGAAACGGAATAAGAGTCTGGGGATTTGTAAGCGAGCCCGATCTTATCCGCTCCAACAGAAATTCCGAGAATTTCTTTATAAACGGGAGATTTGTCAAGAGTAAAACTGCAATGGCATCCCTTGAGCAGGCCTATGCAACAAGGATTCCCAAGGAAAAATTCCCCTTTGCAGTTCTTAACATCGAGCTTAATCCGGGCGCAGTTGACGTAAACGTCCATCCCTCAAAGCTTGAGGTCAAGTTTGCAAACGAGAGAGTCATTTTTGAGGCTATATACTATGCAGTTCTTTCTGCCCTTGAGGGGGAAGGAAAGCGACCTCAGTTGACGGTGTATCCTGCAGAAAAGCCTCAGCTAAAGACTCTGCCGATAACGGCAAAAAGAGAGCCTGAAATAAAAACGGCTCCCAAGGCTGAGTCTCCCAAAAAGAACGATAGCTTCTTCGTTCAGGGAGAGGAAGCAAGGAAGGTTCTTTCTGCATTTGTTGCAGTCGAAAATAAGCCCAAGGATCGCCCCGATAAAACTCAGATCAAAATAGAAGAGGCTATCCGCCAGGCAGAGCCCGTGAAGGTCGAGCCTCCAAAGGTAGAGGTAAAACCTGCTGAACACGTAGCAAAGCCTACCCCTGTGCATACTATCTCTCAGCCAAAGCCTGTGGTAACTCCCATTCCCGAAGTAAGGGCGGAGAGGGAAGAGCCGAAGGCAGAGGAAGAGAAAGAAATCAAGGAAGAGATTCCCGATTATATCATCGCAGGCGAGGTCTTTAATTGCTACGTGATAGTACAGCTTGAGGATAGAATCCTGATGATAGATAAGCACGCGGCTCACGAAAGAATATTGTTTGACGAGATGTGCCGCAGAATGAAATCAAAGGCAAAGCATTCTCAGATACTTATGCTTCCCCTTAATATAACTCTCGGGGAAGAGGAGCTTGTTGCCCTTGAGGAGTTCGGCGAGCAGATCAAGTCTATTGGATTTGTCTATAGAGTTGAAAAGGATAAAAAGCGCGTATCAATAACGGAAATTCCCGATGAGCTGTCCCGCGAGGCGGCGGCAGATATGATAGGCGAGCTTGCAACTCAGCTTGCTGACGGAACTGGAAGCGTTGAAGCGGCAGAAGCAAAGTTCTTTGAAGCAAAGCTCTATCAAGCCTCCTGTAAGGCGGCAATAAAGGGCGGAAGAGTGTACTCTCGCGAGCATCTTAAGTGGATCTGCGACAGACTTCTTAAAAAACCGGGCGAGGACGGAATGGTTATCAAAACCTGCCCTCACGGACGTCCCGTAGCATTTGAAATCAAAAAAAGCTCTATTGAACGTCAGTTCAACAGATTACAATAACACTGGAGAAAAATATGTATACATTACTTAAAAAAGACGGCCGTGCAAGAAGAGGCAGATTTGAAACACCTCACGGCACAGTTGAAACCCCCGTATTTATGAACGTTGCAACCTGCGCTGCTATCAAGGGCGGCCTTGACGCATACGACCTTGAAGAGATCAATTGCCAGGTAATGCTCTGTAATACTTACCATCTCCATCTTCGTCCCAGTGACAAGCTGGTTCGCGATATGGGCGGTCTTCATAAGTTTACAGGCTGGAAGAAGCCTATCCTTACAGATAGCGGCGGATTCCAGGTGTTCTCCCTTTCCGAGCTCCGCAGAATCAAAGAGGAGGGCGTTTATTTCGCATCTCATATCGACGGCCGCCGTATTTTTATGGGACCTGAGGAAAGTATGCAGATCCAGTCAAACCTCGGCTCCACTATCGCTATGGCATTTGACGAATGCATTGAAAACCCTGCAGAATATAACTATACAAAGAAATCCTGCGAGAGAACAACTCGCTGGCTCTATCGTTGTAAGGCAGAGCTTGATCGCCTCAATAGCCTTCCCGACACAGTAAACCCCAAGCAGATGCTCTTCGGTATCAACCAGGGTAGTACTTATGAGGATCTTCGTATCGAGCATATGAAGGAAATCGCAAAGCTTGATCTTGATGGCTATGCTATCGGAGGCCTTGCAGTTGGTGAAGAGGCTGAAGAAATGTATAGAATCATTGATGCAGTTGAACCCTATATGCCCGAGAATAAGCCCAGATATCTTATGGGCGTTGGAACACCTCAGAATATCCTGGAAGCGGTTCATATGGGCGTAGATTTCTTTGACTGCGTAATGCCCTCAAGAAATGCGCGCCACGGTAACGTGTTCACATGGCGCGGTAAGATGAATATTATGAACGAGAAGTATGCCCGCGACCCCCGTCCTATCGACGAGAATTGCGGATGCCCTGCTTGCCGTCACCATAGCAGAGCATATATCCGCCATCTTATCAAGGCAAAGGAAGCAGTTGGTATGATGCTTGCAGTTCAGCATAATCTCTATTTCTATAACGAGCTTATGGCAAAAATCAGAGAAGCTCTTGACGGAGACTATTTCGAAAGCTTCTATCAGAAGTATCACAACGCTTTGGCTGAAAGAAGTAAGGACTAAAAGCCTGTCGAAAAACCTATGGTTTTTCCGACAAAAGGCTTTGTGCACTCGCGTCTCGCGCCAATACGCTACGCTTCTGACACTCGCAAAGCCGTAAGGTGTAGGCTCGGTCGCGCATTCCTGCGCCCCCGTCTCCTACGAAAAATTATTGTTTATATTATTTAATTATCAAAAGACAGCTGACAAAATCAGCTGTCTTTTTTTGCCAATCATAGGACCGCAAATTGTTTACAATCGGTAAATTCTACAAAATTCGCGGGATTAATATTGAAAAACTTTGTTGCATATGTTAAAATTAGCGTAGTAAATAAAGGAGGTATTTTATATGCCGTTTTTGATTGCAATTTTAGTAATTTTGTTTGTAATTATCATTCCCAATATCAAGATCGTTCCTCAGGCGCAGGAATACGTAATTGAATTTCTGGGTAAATACAGAACAACGTGGGGCGCAGGTATCCACGTTCTCATCCCCTTTCTTGAGAGAATCGCAAAGAAGATCACTCTCAAGGAGCAGGTTATGGACTCTCCTCCCCAGCCCGTTATCACAAAGGATAACGTAACAATGCAGATCGATACAGTGGTGTATTTCAAGGTGTATGATGCAAAGCTTTATACATACGGCGCAGTTAACCCTCTCAGCGCTCTTGAAAATCTCACCGCAACAACTCTTCGTAACCTTGTTGGTGAATTAGAGCTTGACGGAACACTCACAAGCCGCGACACTATCAATGGTAAGATGACAGAGATACTTGATGAAGCAACAGACCAGTGGGGCATCAAGGTAAACCGCGTTGAGCTTAAGAATATCATTCCTCCCAGAGAAATTCAGATGGCGATGGAAAAGCAGATGAAGGCTGAGCGCGATAGACGAGAAACACTTCTTCAGGCAGAAGGACATAAGGCTGCAGCTATCACAAGAGCAGAAGGTGATAAGCAGGCTATGATCCTCGCGGCAGAAGGTGAAAGAGACGCAAGAATCGCAAGAGCAGAGGGTGAAGCAAGAGCTATCTACCTTTCCAAGAAGGCTGAAGCGGATGGACTTGCAGCACTTAAGGCTGCAGGCGCAGATGCGGCAGTTCTTGAGCTTAAGAAATATGAAGCGCTTGTTCGCCTTGCAGACGGCAGAGCAGCAAAGCTCATCATTCCCACAGATGCAGTTGAAGCAGTAAAGAATAGCGTTATCTTCAACGAAAGCGCAGGAATCGGCGCTGTAACAACAGAAGCCGAGCCCATCCCCGAGCCTGAAAAGGTTGATGCTTGCTGCGAAGACGAAGTCGCAGTAGATTTTGAATAATAAACAAGGGGACATATGTCCCCTTGTTTTGTCAGTAACGAAAAATCAAATATCGTAGGGGACGGCGCCTTCGACGTCCCGAAATATAATTGAGAATTGCGTTTATTTCCGAACTGGCGACCGCAGCTGAATGGAACATTCTTGCTCTGTCG
>JAZQVW010000151.1:0-9146 GCA_045632025.1 Candidatus Avispirillum sp.
AAACCTTCCCCAGCGGGGAAGGTGGCTGAGCCGGGGCGAAGTCGGATGAGGAGAAAATCTTTTGATTAAGGCTCTCCTCACCCACCATTTTGCAGAGCAAAATGGTCCCCCCTCCCCGCTGGGGAGGGTTTGTAATAAATGATAAATTATCGTTTACGGCTCTCACATTCTCAAAAAGTTCTCAATTTATTGAATACAAAAACACAAATAAAGTATATAATATCTTTAGAATGAGAGAAAGGGAGTGCGAATATGAAAAGATCGCGAAAGCTTTTGATCGGAGCAGGTGCGGCAGCGGCAGGCGTTGGCGCAGTTACTGCTATCTCCTACAAGCTGACAAAAAAGCTTCTTAACGTGGCTATGGACCGCGAAATGCCTCGCGGCATATATCAAAACAAGGAAAAGCTATACGGCTCAACTGAAATTAAGGCCTTTCTCTCAGAGCTTGACGAAAATGCCAAAATATTGGAAAGCTCCGACTGCGAAGAAATTGAGATAGTAAGTCACGACGGACTAAGGCTCATAGGACACTGGCATTATAACCCAAATGCAAAGCGTACAATAATCGCTATGCACGGTTGGCGCTCCTCCTGGGCGAGAGATTTCAGCTCCATTTCCGCTTTCTGGCACGATAGCGACTGCAACGTGCTATACGCCGAGCAGCGCGGTCAGGGACAAAGCGATGGCGAATACATTGGCTTCGGTCTCCTTGAGCGATACGACGTGCTTGACTGGGTCAACTGGGCAATTGAAAAAACCGAGGGCAAGCTTCCCGTTTATCTTGGCGGAGTTTCTATGGGCGCAACAACCGTTCTTATGGCGGCAGGCCTTGATCTTCCTCCCGAGGTTCACGGAATCGTTGCCGACTGCGGCTTCACCTCCCCTCACGCTATTTGGAAGCACGTTGTTGAAAACAATCTTCATTTATCCTACAACGGTATAAGGGGAGCCATTGCAAGTGACCTTTGCAAAAAGAGGATCAACATGGGAGCAAAGGACTATTCAACTATTGAAGCTATGAAGGCTTGTGATGTGCCTGTATTATTCATTCACGGCACAGACGACCGCTTTGTACCCGTTGAAATGACCTATGAAAACTACAAAAATTGCGCCTCGCCTAAGGAAATTCTCGTTGTTCCGGGCGCTGAGCACGGTATGAGCTATTATCTCGGCAAGGAGCAATATGAGCGCGCAATGACGGAATTTTGGAATAAATATGATAAAACTCCTTGAATTTGGTAAAATTCAAGGAGTTTTGTTATTATTTGTAACCTATTTTGCATTTTTATTGTCGCTTATACGCCAACTTATTTACATATTTTTACATGTGGTTTTATGCAACTGCCGTTGTTTGCTTGAAATGCCACCATTTTATGCAGTTGGCTAACTACAGCTGCTGATTTTTAGCACATTTTTATGTCGCATTATACACTCTGTTGTACAATTTACATCTAAGATTTTGGAATTCTTCCTCCGTAATCGGCCCATTTGTTGTCATTATTCGTAGAGGAACGGGGTTTTTGTCCTTTGAATAAGCAGGTTGGAGATAATCATAGTCGTTATAGAAAAATCCGTTTCTCTCATAGAAGCCGATCCTTCTTTTTGCCATTTCACCTTCGGGCAATTCAACCTCAAGGCAGATTGGAGACTTCACAATTTCTTTTAAAAGTCTCAGCGTCTCCGAGCCGAGACCGCAATTTCTATATCTGGGTGCAACGGCGAAATGCTCGGCAAAGATGAACTCCCCAAGCTCATAAACCGTTATGAACGCCTTTATCTCTCCTTCATCCTTTACGCCAAATATACTGAAATCGGGATTTTCAAATAGCGCTCTCTGCGCATTATATTCCCTTCTCTCATCAGCGGGAAAGCTTTCCCTCATTATGCCAAATACCAAATCAAAATCTTCAACAAAAAGTTTCGTCAGCTTCATTTTATCCGTTTCACATCCTTTTATTCAATTATACCATATCCTTCTTATCCATAAAAGCTATTTTCGTTCAAAATTAGCGCCTCTAGCTTGAAATTATTGTTGCAATCTATGGTATTTTGTGCTACAATAAGTTGGTTTTAAAAAACCAATATATTTAATATGAAATCAGGTGTTTTTTATGGAAATGAGTGCTTTGTTCATCATCATATCCGTTGCAATGCTTGGCGGTCTTCTTATGTCCCGTCTTGCAAAAACGCTCAAGCTCCCTGCAGTTACCGCATACCTTGTAGCGGGTCTTATTCTCGGCCCCTTCTGCCTTGGCCGCCTCGGCATCGCAGGACTTGGCTTTACCTCTCTTCACGAGGTTGAATCCTTCGGACTCATCTCTCAAGCTGCCATGGGCTTCATCGCCTTCACTATCGGTAACGAGTTCCGCCTCGCTCAGCTGAAAACTATGGGTAAGCAGGCTATTGTGGTTGGTATCTTCCAGGCAGTAGTTACAACAGTAGTTGTTGACGTTGCGCTGATAGTGCTCCATTTCCTTTTCCCCCATATAATCTCTCTGCCCGCAGCGATCACTCTCGGTGCTATCGCATCTGCAACTGCTCCCGCCGCAACATTGATGGTTGTTAAGCAGTACAAGGCAGACGGTCCCCTTACAAGACTCCTTATGCTGGTTGTTGCTATCGACGACGCAGTTGGTCTCGTTCTCTTCTCCGTTTCCTACGGCGTTGCAAATGCTATCGCTGAGGGAAGCGTAAACATTCTCGGCATGGTTGTTCAGCCTGCTCTTGAGATCCTTCTCTCCCTCGCACTTGGCGCGCTTATGGGCATTGTTCTCAACTACCTTGAAGTATTCTTCCACTCCAGAAGTAAGCGTATGGCAGTTTCCCTTGCAGTTGTTCTTCTCACAGTTGGTATCTCCCTTATGGACTTCCATATCGGCGCTATCCATTGCAAGTTCTCCATCCTCCTCGTTTGTATGATGGCTGGTACCATCTTCTGCAACATTTGTGAAACCTCCGAAGAGCTTATGGGACGTGTTGAAAACTGGACTGTTCCGCTCAACCTCCTCTTCTTCGTGCTTGCAGGCGCTGAGCTTGACCTTAAGATCCTCAGCCAGCCTCTGGTTCTTCTCATCGGCGCGATCTACATCGTATTCAGATGTCTCGGTAAATACTCCGGTTCCTATGTAAGCTGCGCTATGACAAAATGCAGTAAGAGCATCACAAAGAACCTCGGTATCACACTCTTCCCTCAGGCAGGCGTTGCTCTCGGTATGTCTCTTACAGCGGCTAACCTTGCTGACGGCGCTGTTATCAGAAACGTTATTCTCTTCAGCGTACTTGTATACGAGCTTGTTGGTCCTACACTTACAAAGAAATCTCTTATGGCTGCAGGCGAAATCCGCCCCGAAGGCAGAACAAGCGCAAGAACAAAGAACAAGGGCAAGACCCTGTTCCACCTTCACGGTTAATATCTCAATATATCAAAGGAGCTGCCCGATGGGCAGCTCCTTTTTTTCATTATCTATTATTTGTTATTGAAAATTCAATATCATATGCTATAATGAAATTGAATATATATTATGTGGAGGTCTGTTATGAAAAAAATCCTATTTATCAAGAAAGCCCTGTCCACACTTTTATTGTGCTCACTGCTTGTGTTTTCACTTGCATCATGTACCTCCTTTGTTATTGACACAACTCCCGATGAAACAACTGTGGATAATATAAAGGATGAGCAAGCAACAAAAGCCCCCGAAACCACTAAGGCTGAAGAAACTACTGCAGCCGAAGAAACAACAGTAGCGCAGAATCTTCTTCCTCTTCCCAATGGCTCAATGGAATTCACGTTTATGAGCGGTGCGGGCGCATGGAGAACTGTTTTGATCCTCAATTCCGACGGAACCTTCTCGGGAACGTATCTTGATTCCGAAATGGGCGAGGCAGGAGATGATTATCCTAACGGAAGCGCATACATCAGCAATTTCTCCGGTAAGTTTACCGATATTGAAGTTGTCCACGAATTTTCCTATAAGATGACTCTTTCTGAGCTGGTTACAGAAAAGCCTGTTGGCAAAGAATGGATCGAGGACGGAATCAGATATATTGCAAGCGAGCCCAACGGCCTTGTGGGCGGAACGGAATTCGCCTTCTATCTCCCCACAACTCCTATTGCAAATATGTCCGAGGATTTCCTCTTCTGGTGGCCTCTGAAATTTGAGCATGATACCACTCCCAAAGACGCGTTGTCCTGCTACGGTATTCGCAACGTTGCCACCTCCGACGGATTTTTCGGCGGATATTAAATAAAGCAAAAAAAGCTTGACCTTTCGGTCAAGCTTTTTTATTTATTCTTTTTCTTTGGGAAGAACTATGTTAAGTATGATCGCAACCATTGCTGCAGGAACGATGCCTGATCCACCGAAGATAAGCTGAACAAACTGAGGTGTGTGCGCAAGAATGCCTGTATTGGCCCCCATACCGTATCCCACGCCCAGAGCAACTGCAACGATGGAAAGATTACGGCCTGTGAGAGGCTCCTTGGTTATAAGCTGAATACCGCTGATAACGATCGATGAGAACATCATTACTGCCGCGCCGCCAAGAACTGCCTGAGGCATAATTGAAACAAGAGCGCCAAGCTTGGGACAAAGTCCGCAAAGAATGAGGAAAACTCCGCCCGTTGCAAGAGCAAATCTGTTTACAACCTTTGTCATAGCTACAAGGCCTACGTTCTGGCTAAATGAGGTGTTAGGAAGAACACCGAACAATGCTGCAAATGAGGAACCGAGACCGTCGCACATAACTCCGCCTGAAAGCTCCTTATCTGTTGCTTCTCTGCCAAGTCCGCCTTCCATAACGCCGGAAATATCACCAACAGTTTCAACTGCTGTTACGATAAACATTATCATTACGGGAAGGATAGCCTTCAGATCAAATACGATCTTAACGGGCATTACCTTGGGAATCTCAAACCACGCCGCATCGGCAACCTTCTGCCAATTAAGCACCCACGCCTTTGTGAATTCAACTCCGTCTGCTGTTACGCCTGTTGTGGGAAGAACAAATCCCATAATAAACGCTGCAACGTATCCGCAAATGATACCGAGAAGAATTGCTGAATAGCTTGTGAATCCCTTTGTTCCGTGCTTGAAAACAAGGATCATCACAAGAACAAACAAAGCGAGGAAAAGATTTTCAAGAGAACCAAAATCCTTTGCGCTGTTGCCGCCGCCAAAGGTATTGATACCAACCGATATAAGACTGAGACCGATTGAAAGAACTACTGTTCCCGTTACAACAGAGGGGAAGAACCTTCTGAGCGGTTTAAGGAAAAATCCCAGGACTGTTTCAAAAATACCGCCTATAACCGATGCGCCCATAATAGCACCATAGGCAATTACACCGCCGCCCATTGATGCGGCAACGCTATTGAAAACGCCGATAAAGCCTGAAGAGGTTCCCATTATGATCGGAACCTTACCGCCGATAGGTCCAATGGAGAAAAGCTGCACCAGAGTTACAATACCTGCTACAAGCATAGCATTCTGCAAAATGCTCAGCTGCAGACCTGCAAACTCACCGCCGGCAATACCACAAGCGCTTGTGATAATAAGAAGAGGTGTAAGATTGCCAACGAACATTGCCAGCACGTGCTGAAGGCCAAGCGGAATGGCTTCGCGAAGCGGCATTCTGCCGTCCAGCTTAAAAGCTGCATCGGACAACTTATTTGTTTTTTTCATGCAAAATATCCCTTTCTGTTACTTTATAAGCCATTATAACACATATTTTTGCAAATGTAAATGATTACCACCTCTATTTGCCGAAAACAAAAAAGCAGTTCCGAAGAACTGCTTTTTATGTTTAAAAATCAATTAGCCGATCTTAGCAGCGTTAACCTTGATACCAGGGCCCATTGTGGATGCGATTACGCAGCTCTTAATGTACTGACCCTTTGCAGCAGCAGGCTTAGCCTTGATAACTGCTGTCATAAGTGTTTCAAAGTTTTCGTTGAGCTTTTCAACGCCGAAGCTTGCCTTACCGATGGGGCAGTGGATGATGTTTGTCTTATCAAGACGATACTCGATCTTACCTGCCTTAGCCTCTGTAACAGCCTTTGCTACGTCCATTGTTACTGTACCAGCCTTGGGGTTAGGCATAAGGCCCTTAGGACCGAGCACCTTACCGAGACGACCGATTGTACCCATCATATCGGGTGTTGCAATAACAACGTCAAACTCAAACCAGTTTTCCTTCTGGATCTTTTCAACCATGTCCATATCACCAACATAGTCAGCGCCTGCAGCTCTTGCAGCCTCTGCCTTATCGCCCTTAGCGAAAACGAGTGTGCGAACTGTCTTACCTGTACCGTTAGGAAGTACAACAGCGCCTCTTACCTGCTGGTCTGCGTGACGGGAGTCAACGCCGAGACGAATGTGAAGCTCGATTGTTTCGTCGAACTTAGCCTTGGATGTCTCACATACGAGTGCAATAGCCTCTGCGGGATCGTAGTTCTTGGACTTGTCCACGAGAGCTGCACTTGCCTTATATTTCTTACCCTTAAACATCTCGATATACCTCCCTTATTCCTCTACTGTAACGCCCATGGAACGAGCTGTACCTGCTACCATGCTCATTGCAGCTTCGAGAGAACCTGCATTGAGGTCGGGCATCTTTGTTTCAGCGATCTGCTGAATCTGAGCCTTTGTGATCTTTGCAACCTTTGTCTTGTTAGGTGTTGCAGAAGCTGTTTCGATACCGCAAGCCTTCTTGATAAGAACAGGAGCGGGAGGAGTCTTTGTGATGAAGGAGAAGGAACGGTCAGCATATACTGTGATTACTACAGGGATGATGAGACCGATATCGTTCTTTGTTCTTTCGTTGAACTCCTTAGTGAAGTTAGGGATAGCTACACCGTATGCACCGAGTGCAGGACCTACAGGAGGCTGAGGAGTTGCCTTACCTGCGGGAAGCTGAAGCTTAATATAGCCAATAATTTTCTTTGCCATAATTAAATAACCTCCGTTATGTGGTTTAGACGGGAGACTTAAAAAATTTTTCTCCCTCCCACGTTAGTGTGCTCTTTCTTTATGCGGCAGCACCTCCGCACCCTATCCGATAGGGATTACTCAGACTTGGGTCTGATTTCCTTGATGGAAGCCTTGATAGGCATATCACGGCCAACTGTGGATACAACAACTGTAACCTCGCCTGTTGCCTCGGATATCTCGGAAAGACGTCCGAAGTATCCTCTGAATATACCTTCAACAATTTCTACTTCGTCGCCAACGGCAACAGCAGACTCAGCGCTCTTAACGCTGCCCAGAAGACCTTCAACCTCTTCATCTGTAAGCGGAACCGGCTTGGATCCGGGGCCTACAAATCCTGTTACACCGCGGATGTTTCTGACAATATGCCAGCTTTCATCGCACATGATCATACGCACGAGGATGTAGGAGGGAAGAAGCTTTGATTCAACTTCCTTCTCGCTTCCGCCTTCGCTTTCAACGATGATCTCTGTGGGGATCTGCACGTCTGTGATGAGATGCTGAACACCTCTGTTTTCTACAATCTTTTCAAGATTGGCTTTTACCTTGTTTTCATAACCGGCGTATGTATGTGCTACATACCATTTCATGCCGGCGTTCATTTCATTAATATCACTCATCTGAGATCACCTTAGATAAGGATACCAAGGATGTAAATGAACTTGGAGAAAATTACGTCGAGAACGCCAATTACTGCTGCAAATACTACAAGGGCTACAATAACCATAATAGTATTAGACATAACAGCCTTGGGGGATTCCCAAACGATCTTCTTCATTTCCGCCTTAACGCTACGGAACCAGGCTACAATGCGAGCCCATGCAGAGGGGCCCTTTGCCTTTTTCTTTTCAGGCTTTTCAGCAGCTTTAGCTACGAGCTTTTCGTTTTCAGCCATTGATTTTTCCCCTTCTGATAATTACTTTGTTTCCTTATGCAGTGTGTGCTTACGGCAGAAGCGGCAATACTTGTTCATCTCGAGTCTGTCGGGATCGTTTTTCTTGTTCTTCTTTGTGTCATAGTTGCGCTGCTTGCACTCGCTGCACGCGAGAGTGATCTTAACTCTCATTGTCGGCACCTCCTGTTTATTCGGGTCTTACCCGTTGATTTTGGCGGTGAGACCGCCTGTACCTCCCTCCTGAGCCGTTCCTTTTTGTTTGCACAAAAAAAGAACCCTCTAACAGAGGTAGAGTCATTTTACCACACCCTGTGTGTTTTGTCAATAACTTTTTATGAAAAAATAGGGCTTCTCTGCGGTCGCCTTTTGTTAAAATCAACCACACAGTCAAAAAAATCACTTCCCACCGCGCTTTTTTTGCTTTTTTTGATCCATTTCTTCCATATATTATATACTGCTGATTTTATTGACTTTTAAACGATTTAATGGTATAATGAATTATAATTGGACTATTATAGCATTTTACGCTTTTTTATACCACTAAAAACCGCTCGAAAGGAACTGTTTTACACTCATATGAAGAAAAAGCTCATATCTGTTGTTTTGCTTGTTTCAATACTGCTCTCCTCTGTTTTCGTTTCTTCAGCCGCAGCTCCTACAGTTGACGAGATTGTAGCCAAAGCGGCTGAGATCATTAAGATAAACGAGGGTGATTATAAATCAGTTAACAAAAACGACAACGGCGCTCTCAGCATAGGCTGGATACAGTGGCATGGAAACAGAGCTCTTGATCTGCTTCGTAGCATCGTTAACGCTAACCCCACTCAGGCAAAGACTATGCTTGGCACCACGTTATACAACGAGGTCATGACGACCTCAAGCTGGTCTACAAGAATGCTTACGGATGCCGAGGCATCAAGCATCTCAAGCCTTATCTCAACCTCCGAGGGCAAAAAAGAGCAGGATAAGCTTGCCGCATCCGATATTCGTACATACGTCCTTCACGGACAGAAGCTTGGCATCACATCTGCAACTGCTCTCGTTTACTTTGCAGATATGGAAAATCAGTGCGGCTCCGGCGGCGCAACCAGAGTTGCAAAGTCTGCCATCTCCATAGCAGGCACCAAGGAGGTTACTCTTGCGATTCTCCACCAAGCCGCGCTTGCAGACTCCGCGGCAGGCAAATACGCCGCAAGAAGAAACAAGGTTTACAACTTCGCTCTCCTTCTCGGATGGGAGAATATCTACGTTGCATACCCCTACGA
>JAZQVW010000152.1:0-3778 GCA_045632025.1 Candidatus Avispirillum sp.
ATCGCTTCGATGCACTCAGCTCTGCTCACTCGCACTTTGGATGACACCGCTTGCAAAAACGATATTTAATCGTTTTCGCTTCACTAACCTGTGCCCTTTTCAAAAAAGGGCAACAAAACAAGCTGACTACGTGCTGCTATAAATTTTACAGTTTAACTACAGGTGTTCCCTCGCCTATCTTTTCCGCCTCGATTGAACGGCAGGTGAACACAAGGGACTGAACTCCGTCCTCCCCTGCGGCAGAAAGAATGGAGAGAAGACGGGCAAGTCTTGTCTCGTCTATTCTCGCAAAGCTTTCATCATAAACCGCCATGGGCGCATCTCCCGGGAAGAGCACCTTCATCAGTGCGCTTCGGAGGCTGAGATATGCCGCGTCTCTTGTTCCGGCTGACATATAATCAGATTCTCTCGTATATCCGCCGGGGCTATAGCTCATATTGAAATTGCGGTCCACGCCAAGACCTGTATATTTACCCTCGGTGAATGCACCGAGAAGTGCGCCTGCCTCGCCCACGATTCGGGGGAGAAGGGATGCGCGGAGATTTTCGCCCGCCTTCGTTATTGCCTCAAGGGCAAGGGCGATGGCATTATATTTATCCGTTGATTCCTCATATTCCTTCTGAAGAGCCGCAATCTTTTCTGCCAACACCGCAGGGGAAGTTGCAGTTGCCATAAGGGCACCAAGCTTCTTTTCAAGCTCTGTGTGGCGGCGGCGCTGAGCCTCCGCTGTGCTGAGGAAGAACCCTCTGTCGCGGACGGTCTTTTCATATTCCGCGCGGTTCATTTCCGATGCAAGCTGACCTGCCTCGGTTTCAAGAGCGTTTTTCGCATCAGAACGGATCTTTTCTCTTTCCTCGGGAGCTTTCGTTCCCATAACGGAAAGCTTGCCGCTGATGGTATCGTATTCTCTTGTGAATATATTGATCTCTCTCACAGTGGCTGCTGCCGCCGCGAGAGCATTTTCCGTCATAGTATCCGTGTCGGGGTTATCCTCGGCAAAAACTGCCGCGGCTTCGCGCTGACGGATGATGAGCGTCTCGCGCTCACGATTTACCAGAGCCTCATCGCGATGGAGTCTGCCAAATTCGGAATCCTCACTGCGAAGCTTTTCGTTCTGTCGGATCTTTTCCTGACCCAGCTCCTCAACCTCGTCTGCACTCATGGCGTTCCACTTGTCAAGGATAGCATTGTATTTCTTAAGCGCGGAAATGCTGACAAAGAGCAAAACGAAGCCAACTATGAGCATTGCTCCTGCCGCCGCTGCTGCTACGAGAGTGAGCGAGGGGTCTATTCCCATAAGGAATGCCGCTCCTGCTCCGCAGAGAACGGAAAGAATGAACAGCGCAAGAGAGAAGCCGAAGGTGCTCTTTTTCTTAGCAAGAGATGCTCTTGCCACGGAAACGTCGCGTCTGTCCTTTTCCTTTTCCTCCTCGCTTATGGGGGGAGGAAGAGTTTTATCAAGAGCGTTTATGTTCATGCGAACTGTTCTCAGCTTCATTTCAGCCTCGCGGCGCTTTGCCGCAACTGCTCGGAGCGCCTCGCAGTCGCGCTCTATCTCCTCAACGGTGCGATATCCGTCAAGAACAGCCTTAAGTCTCGCCTGTTCTCCCTCAAGCTTTTCAAGCTCTGCGAGAGAATCAAGTTTTCTGAATTTATCATAGCTTGTAACTATCTCGTCAAGTCGGGCTGCATTGCGCTCTCTTGACGCAATAAGGTCATTACTATCCGCAACGGAGCTTTCAATATCCATTATCTCCGCGTTTTTCACCATTGCTTCCTTTAATTCGGCCTCAAGGCGGGTCTTTTCGCGGCGGATATCGTAAATTCTGCCTCCGTTTCCGTTTTTATGAAGCAGAGCCTTTCTTGTTTTTTCAAGACGGTCAACTGCGCGGCGAGTGCTGACCTCCTCATCGCCTGAATAGAGAATGTTTTCAATTGCCTCGCTCATTCCGCTGCCGTCGATTGCCGCATCAGACAGCTGACGAACGAAAACGGAATTGTAAAACATCTGCTCGGGCATACGAAGAAGCGCCATTCCGGGAACCTCTCCCTTGAACATCTTCTCGCCCGTTTCCTCGTTGATAACGCTGACTCTTTCACGGGCCGCATCGTCGGAAACGTATAATTCTCTTGAAACTCGGTAGGTTACACCGCCCTTTTCAAGAATGATATAGCCTGCGGCACTTCCCGTTTCCCAGTTAACGTAGCGGCGGCGCTCACTCATAGCTCCGTCCACACCGCGACCGGAAAGTCCGTAGAAAATAAACTTTATAAACATTGCAACGGAGCTTTTTCCGCTTTCGTTTGAGCCCTCAATAATATTAAGGCCGCGGCCAAGCTCAATGGTTTTTCCTCTGACTCCGCCGAAGGAATCAATATGAATAGTTTTAATAAACATAGCTTTCCTTCCTTTCGTCAGATAGTTTCGCCGCCGAGAGCAGCAAGCGCATAGCGAAGAGCCGCAATTGCAGTTTTTCTCTCCTCGGCGCTTCCGTTTTCAATTGTGTCTGCAAGGAGGCGGTACACCTCGCCCTTGATTCCGCGGTCAAATTCAAGCTCAGCGGATGACATAAGGGGAAGGGTTGCATCCTCAACTGTAAGTGAAAGAAGGCCTTCCTTACACTGCTCTGCTATCTCGTCGCAAGCGGCAACAAGACCGGGAGCTGTGTGGCCTGCGAGGGTGATGCGAAGATGTGTGTTCTCGCCGAAATCCTCGTCCTCAATATAAGTTCTTATCTCGCTGATGATCTCGGAAGCTGTTTCCGCGCCCTCAACGCTGACCTCTCTGTCCTCGTAAACACTGCCTGAGAAGGGAACAAACTCTCGCTTGACCTCAGCCTTGCCGCCTTCCTTTGCAATTTCAATAAGCCAGGCGCCCTTGACGCCGCATTCACCGAAATCGCGACCCTGAGGGCAACCGGAGTAAGCGGCTGAAATATTCTTCTGCCAGAGGGCATCGTTTGCCGCCTCGGGAGAATGGATATGGCCAAGCGCCGCATAGTCAGCACCGAATGCGCTGAGAGCGGAGGGCATAATGGGACAATACTGAGATAAGGGAGACGCCGTGTCGCCGTGGGCGCAAAGGATGCTTATCATATCACCCTCTGCCGTCTTATTTTCAATGGGGCATTCCTTCATATACTGGCTTGTGAAGGCATAGCCGTAAACTCTTGCGCCAAGCTCCGGAAAATCAAAATGTGAAAGCTCGGGAGAGGAGAATATATGTACGTTATCGGAAAAGCTTCTCTTTTTCCAGATGCTGTTTTCATCATAAGGGTCGTGATTGCCGGGGGCAATAACAACGGGACAGCCTGCCGCCTCGAAGCCGTCGGCAATAAGAGCCGCAGTTTCTCTTGTGGCAAAGCCGGAATCGAACAGGTCTCCCGCAACGAGGAGGAGATCAACGGCGTTATTTTTAACGTATGCAATTATATCAGAAAAGATCTTTCTAAGCTCTCTCTTTGCCGCCTCGCCGCGCTCGGATGCGAGAGTTGCAAAGGGGCTATCAAGATGCATATCTCCTGTGTGAAGAATTTTCATATTCGGGACCTGCCTTTTTATTTATTAACCTTTATTATATCATACATATTGCCCCATTTCAACAGAAAATCTATGAACTTGACACAATATATTGAAAAGAGAAACGGTTGAACAAACGATGATTTAGCGCGTTAGCCTTCCCCGGGGGGAAGGGGGACCGCGGAGCGGTGGATGAGGCGTCCGGGCTTCGCTGCACGATGGTTAGAATTTGTAGGGCGGGGGTTTACTCCCGCCGTGC
>JAZQVW010000153.1:0-6782 GCA_045632025.1 Candidatus Avispirillum sp.
AAGAATTTTCAGGGATGCTGACGATGCGGTGGTAACTCTTGCTTTGTCTCACGCTGACCGAGATTCTCTCCACACGGAGCATATTCGCTCTTTTAAGAACTCTCTTGCCAAAACTGCGGCGAGAATGGGACAAGACGTTAAGGTGGTCAGCCTCGAGGGAGGAACATCTTCTCCCGAAATAGAGTATCTTAGAGAAAATCTTTGGGAATATACCGCCTCTCCCTACGAAGGGGATTGCGGCAACGTTAAATTGTACACGGTGGGGGACCGTCACGACGAGGCGGCGGTCTGCGCCGCCCGTATATCCGCTCTTGTGAGAGAGGGTGCAAGATATGGAGAGATCGCCGTTGTTGCATCTGATATTGAAGCGCTTCGCGGAATTATAGACACTCATCTTCTGGCAATGGGAATTCCCGTTTATATGTCTGCAAAAAGTGAGCTTGTTGCAGAGAGCGCAATGCGTCTTGTTATTTCAGCTTGCCGCGTTGCGGCGTATGGATGGAAGAGAGAGGACGTTATCTCCTGTTCTAAAACTGCATTGACCGGCCTTAGCGCCGAGGAATGCGATGCTCTTGAAAAATATGCTGACAAATGGCGTCTTCGCGGCAAAAAGGCGTTTTGCTGTGAGGGCTGGAATATGAACCCCGACGGTTATACCGATCGCCTCAGCCCCTGGGGCGAGGAGCTTCTTGTTCTTGCAAACCGCGCCCGCGATGTGCTTATTCCTCCTATTGAGGAGATGAGCCGACATCTGAACAAAACTGTTCGCGAGGCATCAGCTGCAGTTTACGATATGCTTTGCAGCTTTGGCGTTTACGATCAGATAAAAAAAGAGGCAGAGCGTCTTTATGCAGATGGCAGAGGCGCTGAAGCACAGGAAAAGGAGCAGGTTTGGGGTGCTCTTATGTCCGTTCTTGACACCTTGGTTGAGGCGGCGGGAGAAACAAAGACCGATGCCATCCGATTTGCAAATCTTCTTGAGAGCACGGCGGCATCTATGGAGATCGGAACTATTCCCGATTCGCTTGATTCTGTTGTTCTTTCAAGTGCAGGTTCTGCCCGACTTGACGGCGTTCGCCATATGATAATTCTCGGAGCATGCGAGGGCGAATTCCCCGCAACTCCCGGTGATAACGGATTTTTCACTCAGAGGGACAAGGATGTTTTAGCGCCTCTCGGTATTGAGCTTTCCCCAGGAATGGACAGCCGCCGAAGCGAGGAGCTTTTCCGATTCTATGCGGCAGTAACGGCCCCGAAGGAAACACTAAGCATTATCATTCCTCAAAGTGATGGAGGCGCAGTGAAGCATGCTTCCGCGGGAGCCCTCAGAATTATGAAGCTGCTTCCCAAGGCTGAGATCAAAAAGGATGCCCATCTTGATCATAGTTTCCTCATTCAAAACGAGGCGGCCGCAAGATATTATCTTCCTGCCCTCAGGAAAACAGAGGAGGGCGAGGCAATAGCTCGTCTTCTTGGGGAGAGCCGCTTTGGGACGGAGGCAATGACGGCGGGTAGTGAAGCTATTCCCGCAGAAAAGGCTCAGCTGGTATTTGGCGAGAAAATGTTCTTGTCGCAGACCAAGCTTGAATGCTTCAAGGATTGCCCTCAGAGCTATTATCTCAAATACGTATTGAATCTGGACGACGGGGAGGACGTTAAGATATCCCCCTCCGACGTTGGTAATTTCGTTCATAAGATATTGGAGGATTTCCTTCGCGAGGTCAAGGAAAAGGGTGTTGACTATCCCATTTCCGAGGATTGGACGAGGGAGACCACCGAGCGTCTTATTGAAAGCTATATAAAAACAGTTTCTCCCGAAAATGCGGGAGGGCGTTTGGCGTATCTCTTTGCAAGAGTCAAGCGCTCGTTGATGCTGTATATCAATTCGCTGAATAAGGAATTTTCCGAATCCTCCTTTAAGCCCTATGATTTTGAAATGAGGGTTGGCGGAGATGCTCTTCCTCCGCTTGAGATTCCATTGGGGGACGGAAGCGTTATGTCAATGATAGGTATTGTGGACCGTCTTGACAGCTATAAGGAAAACGATAAGGTCTATATAAGAGTTGCCGATTATAAAACGGGAGCTAAAAAGTTTAGCCTTGAGGAGGTAGTTGGCGGAAGAAACGTTCAGCTTCTTCTGTATCTCTTCTCTATCTGCTCCTGCCCCGATTGCGATTTTCGCCGTGAGATCGCGCCGGATGGCGAGGAATTGGTGCCTGCAGGTGCAGTTTATTTCTCGGCAAGACCGGGCGAGGCATCTTCAGGTGTTCCCGTTGATAAAAACGGCGCCCGTGAGATAGTTGAAAAAGCCATTTCAAGAACGGGTATCGTTCTTTCTGATGAGCATATCATCCGCGCAATGGAGCCCTCGGGCGAGGGCAAATACGTTCCTGCCTCATTTAAGGTGGACGGAACTCTTTCCAAGCGAAGCTCTGTCGCATCCCGCGAGGAGATGGACGAAATAAGAGATGCTCTGTGTGCTGCCATCGGCGAGACGGGCGCGAGAATGAAGAGCGGCGATTGCTCAGCCTCACCCGAGGATCACGACGGCAGAAGTCCTTGCGAATATTGTAAAATGCGCCCTGTTTGCAGGCGCGATTCTTAAGAAAGGAAAGAAGCGATGGCTAATTTTAAATGGAATAAAGAGCAGCGGGAAGCCATTGAATTCCGCGGAAAAAATCTGCTTCTTTCCGCTGCAGCAGGCAGTGGCAAAACTGCAACCTTGACTCAGCGAATAATCGAGCTTCTTTGCGATCCCGAATCAAGCGCGGAGATCTCAAGAATGCTTATCGTAACCTTTACAAACGATGCCGCCGCTGAGCTGAAGACCCGAATAGGGAAAGCGCTGACGGATGCTATTGCAAGAGATCCCTCGGATAAGCGACTTGTTCGCCAGCTGAGAGATCTTGAGGGGGCGTCCATTTCGACCACCCACAGCTTTCTCTTGTCTGAATTGAAGCCCCATTTCGTCCGTTTTTCACTTCCGCCCGATTTCTCCGTTTGTGAGGAGGCATCCATTGCGGAAATGAAAAAGGAGATAATGCTTGATACGGTAAGTGATGCCTTTGACGGCGAGATCAAAATAGAGGATTTCGGACTTCTTTGTGATGCCCTGTCGGGAGCAAGGGATGACGAAAGCCTTGACGGGACTCTTCTTTCTGTTTGGGACGACCTTATGAGAATGGGTCTTGAGCCTGAATTTCTTATGAAAAAAGAAAGCATCGGCGATTTTCTGTCAAGCGGAGTGGGCGTTTGCGTAAAGGAAAGAGCCAAGGATATTTCAGAGCATTATTATGCTCTCTTTGAGAGCCTTGCAGCTGAGATAAGAAGCTCTGACTTGCCCGAAAAGGTGGCTGTTGTGGTTGATGAAACCGCAAATATTGCCAAGGGGCTTGCAAATGCGGTTGAGCTTGGATATAAGGGCGCAAAGCTTTATTTTGAAACCAACGCGATGCCCAAGGCTCTCCCTGTTAAAAAGGAAAAAACAACTGATGCCTACGAGCTTTTCAAGGAAACAAAGACGAAATTCAAGAAGGCGCTTGACGAGCTATACGAAAATTATTTCAGCATTTCCGAGGAAATGCTTTTTGAGGCGGCAGAAACCAATTATCGCTTGTCGGCGGCAGTCGGACGTCTGCTTTCAGAGTTTGACAATAGATTTTCTGCGGCAAAGCGAGAGCGCGGCAAGGTGGACTTCAACGATATTGAGCGCTTTGCGGCAAAGCTTTTTTGCGGCGAGGACGGAGAGCCCACAGAGGAGGCTGTTTCGGTCGCAAAGAAATACGATCACGTTTTTATTGACGAATATCAGGACACGAACCGCCTGCAGGATATGATATACACGGCAATTTCCGCTTGCGGCAGTCGCTTTATGGTAGGTGACGTTAAGCAGTCGGTCTATCGCTTCCGCGGCGCTTGTCCCGAGATATTTGTAAAATACAGAAATAAATATGAGAACGGCGGCGAGGGAACAGCCATTTTTATGAGCGAAAACCACCGTTCAGACTCGGGAGTTATAGATTTTTCAAATCTTGTTTCCGATTATATGTTCCCCGCAAGTGAAACTCCCTTTACAGTTGAGGACCGTCTTGTTTGTGCCAAGGAAAACGGAGAGGGCGGTGTGCCTGCAGAGATCTGCCTTGTTGAGAAGCCCGAGGATGATGAGGACGGCAGCTTTGAAGCAGATTACGTTGCAAAGCGAATAAAGGAAATGCTCCGAGGCGAAAAGCTCCGAAACGGCGAAATTATTCAGCCGAAGCATATTGCCATTCTTCTTCGCACGGGTAAAAATGCGGCAGCCTTTAAAAAGGCTCTCGAAAGAGTGAACGTGCCTGTTAAAAACAGTGCAACGGAAAGCTTTTTCAATTACAGCGAGGTGCTTCTTCTTTTTTCGCTTCTTTCTGCAATAGATAATCCCACAAGGGATATTTACCTTGCGGCGGCAATGAAAAGTCCGCTTTTCTCCTTCTCAATGGAGGAGCTTGTGGAAATAAGAGGTAGAGATAAGGCGCCCCTTTGGTATTCCGTTAAAAAATATGCCGAGGAAAAGGAAAACGAGCTTTCCCTTCGCGTTTCAGCCTTTATTAAAAAGCTTGATCATTACAGAGAGGCTTCAAGAAATATGCTTTGCCATAAGCTTCTTTATATGATCATAACGGACACGGGCTTCAATGCCCTTCACGATGACAGCGGCAACGGAAGGCTGAGAAGAAGCGTTCGTAAAATGTATGCCCATTCTCTTGCTTGCGCCGCAAACGGAGGCTCTCTCCACGATTTTATTTTGTATCTTAAGGGATTGATGGCGCAAGCGGATTCAAAGGAAAGCACGTCTGATTCCAATGCGGTCACCATCATCACCATCCATCGCTCCAAAGGACTTGAATATCCCGTTTGCTTTATTTCAGAGGGAGCGAGGGAGTTTAATATGAGCGATGGAAAGAAAACCGTAATGGTGGATGCCGATTATGGTCTTTTCTCAAAGCTGCCCGACCCCGAGGGTATCGTCAAGTGCGATAATCCCTATCGTCGCGCATCGGCTCTTCGCTCAAGAATGAAGGACGTTGAGGAGGAAATGCGAATCCTTTACGTTGCCCTCACCCGAGCAAGGGAAAAGATCGTTGTCACAATGAAATGCGACAGCGCAGCTGAGGCGCTTGAAAAAAGCCGAAACCGACTGCTGGCGAAAAAAACAAGACACACGGTCTGCTCGGCTCGCTCCTGGGGAATCTGGGTGCTTGACAGCGCAACGGAGAATATGGGGCATCACAGCTTTTCGCTTGTTTCTGTGAAGCCCGAGGGAGAGAGCCTGGCTGAGGCTGAGGTAAAGGTTGCTCTTGACGAAGAGAGGATCGAAAATTTGAAGTCTGAGCTTGAGAGCAGATTTGCTTTTTCATATGATAGGGCATATCTTTCCGATATTCCCTCAAAGCTTCCCATATCCAAGCTATCCCCCTCTATTCTTGATACGGGCTATAGTGACAAGAGAGAGGCTCCTGCCGCTCCTGCCTTCCTGTCAGGCGAGAAAAAGGCAACAGCGGCCGATATGGGAACGGCAACTCATCTGTTTTTACAGTTCTGCGATTTTGATGCTCTTGGCGGCGACGTTGAAGCCGAGGCACAAAGACTTTGCAGGAATAGGTTTATGAGCGAGGAAACAAAGGCTCTTATCCGCTTTGACGAGCTTGAGAGCTTTGCCAAGTCTCCTATGTATCCCAGAATAAAGAATGCAAGAGAGATATATCGTGAGATCCGATTTAATTCTCTCGTTTCTGCCGCAGGCTATACGGAAAACGAGGAAAAGCGCCGTCTTCTTGAGGCAGACGACGTGAAAATATGCGTTCAGGGTGTTGTAGACTGTCTTTTTGTTGACGAGAGCGGAAAAACCGTTCTTGTGGACTATAAAACAGACCGTCTCACTAAGGAAGAGCTTGATAATAAGGCTCTTGCGGCAGAAAAGCTCATATCACGCCATAGCCAGCAGCTGCAGACATATAAAAAGCTTTGCGCCGAGATACTGGGGCGCGAAATTGACGAGGTGCATATCTATTCTCTTGCCCTTGGTGAGTCAATTGAATTGACATAATGGGTTTTTGGTGATAGAATAGTGCCAAAGGAAGTGAAAATAATGTATTCAAAGATAAAAAACGAGGCAAATGCCGTAGCACGAGAGCTTATTGAGGCGGCTTCTCTTAAGGCCGGAATGACGGTTGTTATCGGTTGCTCCACAAGCGAGGTTTGCGGCTCTATGATAGGCAGTGCATCTGTTCCCGAGGCAGCAGAGGCAATATATCAGGGACTTGCCGAGGTGTTTACACCTGCGGGAATCTATATTGCGGCTCAGTGCTGTGAGCATCTCAACCGCGCTATCATTATTGAGAGAGCGGCTTCAAAGGGAGCGGACGAGGTTAACGTTGTGCCTTTTCCCAAGGCAGGCGGCTCCTTTGCAACAGCGGCTTATAAGTTTATGAATGATCCCGTCGCGCTTGAGGAGATAAAGGCTGATGCAGGTATTGATATCGGTATGACGCTTATCGGTATGCATCTCAAGAAGGTTGCGGTTCCTCTCCGTCTTAAAAACAACAAGATCGGCGAGGCAAGCCTCAATGCAGCTCGCACACGCGCTAAATTTATCGGCGGCGAGCGCGCGCATTACAACGAAAAGCTTTTATAAAAAAGAAAAACCGAAGGCTTATGGGTCGTACTCTAAAGGACAGTACAACAAGACACGAAAACACCCTTAGTTTTTTAAAAAACTAAGGGTGTTTATAATATTCTCTTTCTTT
>JAZQVW010000154.1:0-2035 GCA_045632025.1 Candidatus Avispirillum sp.
TGCTCCCGAATATGGCGGAGGCTCAATAACAGCCCTTCCCATTATTGAAACTCAGGCAGGCGACGTTCCCGCCTATATCCCCACTAACGTAATTTCAATTACAGACGGACAGATATTCCTTGAAACAGAGCTTTTGCACGCAGGCGTTATGCCCGCTATCAACCCCGGTATTTCAGTTAGCCGAGTAGGTGGTTCTGCTCAGCTTAAGGGTATGAAGAAGGTTGCAGGTGAATTAAAGCTGCTCTATTCACAGTATAGAGAGCTTCAGTCCTTTGCTCAGTTTGGCAGTGACCTTGATGCTGATACAAAGGCACGACTTGCTCTTGGTGAGAGAATCGTTGAGGTGCTAAAGCAGGGAAGAAACTCTCCTGTACGAGTAGGATGCCAGGTAGCCATCGTTTATGCGGTTATCAACGGATATCTTAACGAAACTCCCGTAAAGAAGGTCAAGGAGTACGAAAGAGACCTTTATGAGCTTCTTGAAAACAAATATATGAGCTTCCTTGAAAGAGTCGAGAGCGGCTCTTGGGACGATAATGATATAGAAGAGCTGAAGTCTGCACTTTCAGAAATGAAGAGGTGAGACTATGAGCGCTGATATCAAACAGCTTAGAACGCGAATCAAAAGCGTTGATTCAACTCTTCATCTCACAAAGGCAATGGGCCTTGTTGCATCATCCAAGATCAGACGAGCAACAGAATCCATGAATCGCGGCATCGAATATGCAAATGCCCTCAGCGAAACTGTTGAGCTGCTTTCAAGCTATGAGGAGTGCTGTAAAAGCCCCTATATGGCTAAGCGTGATGGCGGCAGACTCTGCCTTGTTGTTGTCGCGGGCGACCGCGGACTTGCGGGTGGATATAATGCAAATATCTTCCGATTGATGCGTGAATATCCCGATGCTAAGATCATTCCCATCGGAAAGCGCGCCTGCGAAAGATACGGCAAGGACGTAGTAATAGCAGAGGACTTCGGCTATGATAAGGCGAAGGCTATGGCGGATGAGATCTGCAGAGAGTTTGCAGAGGGACAGTTTGATCGCTTTGGCATCGTTTGCACAAAGTATCATTCGCTTATGTCCCAGGAGGCGTACGTCAGATGGCTTCTTCCTCTTGAGAGGGCAGAGGCTAACAGATCAAGCAGCGCAGTGTTTGAGCCTGATGAAATAACGGTGCTTCAAGCAGTCATTCCCGAGTATGTAGCGGGAATGATAATCTCCTCAGTTAAGGAGAGCTTTGCATCTGAGGTTGCGGCGCGCCGCGTGGCAATGGATAGCGCGGGCAAGAACGCGCAGGAAATGATAGACAAGCTCAGTCTCCAGTATAACAGAGCAAGACAGGGCGCTATCACTCAGGAGATCACCGAAATTGTAGCCGGAAGCGGCATATAACTTGGTGAAAGGAGAAAATAAATGTCAGATATAGCAAAAGGCAGAGTTTCTCAGGTTATGGGACCTGTAGTAGACGTCTGCTTTGAGGAAGGCTTCCTGCCTTCAATATATAACGCGTTGACAATGAAGATAGGCGAAAGAACGTTAACAGTTGAGGTTGCTCAGCATATCGGTGATAACGTTGTCCGCTGTATCGCAATGTCATCAACAGACGGCCTCAGAAGAGGAACACCCGTAGTTGATACGGGCAAAACCATCAGCGTTCCCGTTGGCCGCGACACACTTGGCAGAATCTTCAACGTTCTCGGAGACACAGTTGATAATAAGCCCTTTGACGAAGGCGTTGAGCGCTGGAATATTCATAGAGCTGCTCCTTCCTATAGCGAGCTTTCAACCTCAACCGAGATTCTTGAAACAGGTATTAAGGTAATCGACCTTATCTGCCCCTATTCCAAGGGCGGTAAGATAGGCCTTTTCGGAGGCGCCGGCGTTGGTAAGACCGTACTTATTATGGAGCTTATCAATAACGTTGCGAAGCAGCACGGCGGCCTTTCTGTATTCACAGGCGTAGGTGAGAGAACAAGAGAGGGTAACGACCTTTATAACGAAATGAAGGAATCCGGTGTTCTTTCCAATACAACTCT